>NZ_JADYXG010000017.1:0-83220 GCF_015864415.1 Pseudoalteromonas sp. SCQQ13
CTATGTGAAAGTAGGACATTGCCAGGCTCCAAATTGTAGAAAGCCCGACTAGAAATAGTCGGGCTTTTTTACGTCTGTAGAAAAGTGAAATGTGGGTGAATAATGTACACAAGTCTCCCGCGTAGGTCGGGCGAGCGTAGCGACACCCGACACTCAAATCATAAAAACATCACCACTAGCGAATGAATGTGGTGCATTTGCACTGTGATTTTCCACCGCTGTGGGCACCACGACATTGCCAGGCTCCAAATTGTAGAAAGCCCGACTAGAAATAGTCGGGCTTTTTTACGTCTGCAGAAAAGTGAAGTGTGGGTGAGTAATGTACACAAGTCTCCCAAGTAGGTTGGACGAGCGTAGCGATACCCGACGATAAAGAGCATCAAAAATAGCTCAAGGAGCCTGTAGCCTTTAACAATCGTTGTATTCTCAAGTTAGAAATTCATTTTTAAAATCATTTTGTTGCAACTTCACTGTTGGTTTAATAAGTGACCTGTGTAAAACTACTGAGGTTAATTCAGTAAATCAGGTGACATGAATGTCAAATATAAAAGCGTGGAAACTTCTCAGCCTGTTTTGTTTGTTTGCGGTGCTTATGGGTTGCCAATCTAAAGAAGAGCAACTGCAAAAAACAATTCAAGAATCGATTAAAAAAGCGGAGGTTGAGCTATCACAGCTAGGTACTGCGCTTGATAATGGTAGTTTGCGTAATGCATTATTACTTAAAGAATACGGTGTTCAGCTTAAAAATCAGCAACCAGAACTTTCAAAAGTTGTTGATGTCATTACCCTTGACGCCACTCGTCAAGGTGCACTTTATAGTGGTTTAACACAGCGACTTAAAGATATTAAGGGCACCTACCTTATTCCTCCTTACGAAGATACTTTGCACAGTATTGACTTATTGCGCGAAGCTGCAAAGCCTACGTTATTTTCAGATGCGTTAACCGATCCTATTAATATGCTTGCGGATATGTCTAAAGGTAATTTAGCGCGTATTGGTGCTATTAGTCAGCAAGCTGAAGGCGCTGGAGTTGGTAACCAAATGGTGGGTAATCCTAATTATGGTAACTGGCAATCTAACAGCAATGGTACTAGCTTTTGGCAATGGTACGGTATGTATCGTATTTTAGGGGATGTATTCAATCGTGTTGAATATGGTAGCTGGAGCCGAGGTCGTAAATATAGTTATTACAATGATTACGGCCGCACGCGCTACTCAAGCCCAAAACAAATTAAAGCGCAGAGCACGCTAGAAACACGTACGCGTCAATCATATCAACGCCAAGGTAAGCAGTTTACTAGCCCTTATGCGAGCAAAAAAACGGGGGCGTCAGGCTTAAGCCGAAGTAGCTACACACCACCTAAAAGTCGCAGTAGTTATTCTCGTTCGAGTAGTTATAGCAATAACTCGGGCTCAGTTCGTAACAGCGGTAGTAGAACCTCTCGTGGCGTGAGCCGTGGTAAGTAAAAGAATAAAGTTGGAGTTAGAGTAATATGTATGAATTTAATGGAATAACAATGTGGTCACTACAAGCGCTGGCGATTGATTTTGCAATTATTGTTTTGCTGTTTGTGAGTCTTAAATATATTAAGGGTTGGGTATCTAACCTGCATGCTAATGATGAAATTACTGAGCGTGATAACTTTGCATTTGGTATTAGTTTTGCTGCGGGTTTAGTTGCATTGGCGATTGTGCTTACAGGTGTAAGCAGCGGTGCTTTTGCAGTGTCATTACAGCAAGAAGCTCTGCAAATGTTGGGCTATGGTGCACTGGCTATTTTACTTATTAAGCTTGGGCATTTCTTTCAAGATAAAGTTGCGCTGCGTAAAGTGAGCTTACATAGCGAAATAGTTAAAGGTAACGTGACTGCGGCTGTTATCGACTTTGGCCACGTTGTTAGTGTCGCCATTGTAATTCGCTCGGCATTGCTGTGGGTGGCTACCGACGGTTGGCATGGTTTACCAATTGTGGTTGCTGCTTTTGTTATTGGCAGCCTAGTGCTGTTGTTAGTGAGCCAATATCGCGTACAGCTGTTTAAGCGCACCAATAAAAGTGGTGATTGCTTACAGCAAGCAATTATTGATGGCAACTTAGCCGTGGGTATTCGTTATGCCGGTTTTTTAATTGGCAGCGCATTAGCCATTACCGCAGCAACGGGGATTGCGCCTTATGTAGCCGATAATATTAATGCGAGTTTGTTGTACTGGGCTATAAGTGCAGTAGTGAGTTTACTGGTATTTATTATTTTGCACTTAGTGACAATTAAAATAATTTTATCTGGCTGTGATATTTCAGATGAAGTGAACCGTCAAAAAAATGTGGGTG
The DNA here is from genome assembly GCF_015864415.1 of Pseudoalteromonas sp. SCQQ13. Lineage (NCBI taxonomy): Bacteria > Pseudomonadati > Pseudomonadota > Gammaproteobacteria > Alteromonadales > Pseudoalteromonadaceae > Pseudoalteromonas > Pseudoalteromonas sp. SCQQ13. The sequence continues at coordinate 2,327 of NZ_JADYXG010000017.1, forward strand.
TAGCCGCTATTTCTGCAGCGTTATCATTTGCGGTAGGTATAACTATGGCAACACTATTAGGCGCATAATCGAGTGTCATCAACTATAAAAAGCCCAAGTAAATTTAGTTTACTTGGGCACGATATTTTACTTATTACCGTTATGGCCGTACTCGCAGGGTGTGGCCTTATTTATGAATACTTACTGTCTCATTATGCGGGGCGGGTACTTGGCTCAGTAGAAAGCGCTATTTATGCGATGATCGGCACTATGATAGTAGCAATGGGCATTGGCGCATTTTTAGCACGTTGGTTTAAAGATGCATTTACCGCCTTTGCTTGGCTAGAAAGTATAATTGCTTTGATTGGTATGGGCTGTATTTTAGCCATTGCCGGCGTTATTGCTGTTAGCTATTCACTGCCGCATATGTTTTCGAGTATTTTTAATTTACCTCCCGACGTAGTACTCAATGGCTATGTATTTCAAAAGCTACAAGAGTGGTCGCGTTTTTTACCCTATGTATTTGGCCTTATACTTGGCTTGTTTATTGGTATGGAAATACCGCTTATTGCGCGTATTCGTCAGCATGTTTATGGCCGTTTTTTAGAAAATAACGCAGGAACAATTTATGGTGCCGACTATATAGGCGCCGGAATTGGCGCGGCTATTTGGGTTAGCATTATGTTGTCTATGCCCATAATGCAAGCAGCCGCGTGGACTGCGCTGTTTAATATAATTGCTGGGCTTGCTTTTTTATGGCGGTATCACACCTATGTACGCTTTGCCAAACTGTTATTAGCGTGTCACCTGTTATTACTAGTATTATTTGCGTTTATATTGGTATTGGGTAGTAGTTGGATGGATAACTTGAGCAATGTTTTATACAAAGACAAGGTTATTTATTCTCAAGCCACTAAATATCAACATGTGGTACTAACCGAGCGGTTAAGTAAAAATCAGCCGCAGCCAATAACCGATTTATACTTAAATGGGCGCTTACAGTTCTCTAGTGTTGATGAGCAAATATATCATTCAATGTTAGTTTACCCGGCTATGTTGGCGTCAAACCGTCATGAGCGGGTACTGATCATTGGCGGTGGCGATGGGCTGGCACTTAGAGATGTTTTAAAGTGGCCGGTGAGCAAAGTAACCCTGATTGACCTTGATGGGCAATTGCTTAATTTGTTTGGCCATAAAGATGCTGAATTTACTTCGCCTGAAGATATTAGCCAGCGGTTGTTAAGCCTTAATAGCAAATCTATGCATGATCCGCGTGCAGATATTATTGTTGGTGATGCCTTTTTAGAAGTTGAAAAGTTGCTCGATCAGGCAAAGCAATTTGATACTATTTTAATTGATTTACCTGACCCTAATCATCCCGATTTAAATAAAATGTATAGTGACTACTTTTATAATCATGTACGCCAATTACTAGCACCAGATGGCGCAATGGCGGTGCAGTCAACTTCGCCTTATCATGCTAAAAAAGCCTTTTTAAGTATTGCTAAAACGGTTAAAGCGGCTGGATTTGAATATGTAGAGCAGTATCAACAAAACATTCCTTCATTTGGACAGTGGGGCTGGACTATAGCTACCAAAATGGGGCAATCGGCTAGTGGGCGAATCAACGATGTAACCGCAATGCCGATACCATCAAGGTGGATCAGTAAAGAATATTTACTGGCTAGTTTTATTTTTCCGAATAATTATTTCGAACATATTAAAGATATTGAAGTCAATAGGTTAGGCTCTGGCCAACTGTACGATTATTACCGTACAGCATGGCAAATAGAAAGCGAATTGTATAAAAACTAATAAAACATGGTTGACATAATATGTCAGTCATGAGAATCTTAACTCAGACATAATATGTCAAACGACAAAAGGCAGAGACATGGAATTAAATGAACTTTCAATAAAATTAGCTTCTTTTGAAACAGAAGGCGCTAACTTTGAGTCTTTCTTGATTGCTAATCCAGGTGAGCAAGATGTATTACAAGTCATTGTTGATGAAAATGATGAGCTTCCAATTTTTGTTACGCAAACACAAGAGCAGTTATTATGCATTAGCTACTTGTTTGACGAAGATGAAGTTAAGCCGGAATTACGTAACGAGTTAAACGAAACATTACTACGTTTAAACGTGCCAATTCCATTAAGTGCATTTGCTAAAATCGATAATAAATACGCGATTTTTGGCGCACTGTCGGTAAATTCATCATTAGATGACATTACCCACGAACTAGTGACATTAGCCGATAATGCTATTGATGCACTAGAAGCCGTGACCATGTATTTAAACGATTAGTAGCGATTTAGTGGAGTTAAGATTATGAGTATTTTAAAAAAATTATTTACAGCAGTACGTGGCGGCGCGCGTGAAGCAGGCGAAGCAATTGTAGATAAAAACGGTATCCGTATTTTTGAGCAAGAAATTGCAGATGCACAAAATGCTTTGCACCGTGCTAAAAAAAGCTTAACAGAAGTTATGGCGAAAGAAATGCAAACTAAGCGTAAAATTAGCGCTGTAGATGCATCTATTGCTGAGCATGAAGCTTATGCTGGGCAAGCGCTGGAAAAAGGCAACGAAGCTTTAGCATTAGAAATTGCAGAAAAAATTGGCGAGTTTGAAGCTGAAAAAGCAGAGAACGAACAAGTATTATCTGGTTTTAGCAATCATATTGTAGCGCTTAAACAGCAAGTTAAGGAAGCTGAAAAGTCGATTAAAGAAAACCAACGCCAGCTAACTATGGTTAAAACCACAGAAAGCGTGCAACAAGCTACTATGGCTGTAAACAGCACATTAAACACTAACAGCTCGTCTATGACATCGGCTCGCCAATCACTTGAGCGTATTAAGCAACGCCAGCAAGACCGTCAAGATCAGTTAGGTGCAGCTAAAGAGCTTGAAGCCGATGTAAACGGCGACGATTTAAAAGCGAAAATGGCAGAAGCCGGAATTGGCGACAGCAGTCCAAAAAGTGCTGATATTTTAGCGCGTATTAAAGCCAAGCAAAATAGCTAATAATTACGTTCATATTTAAAAAGGTAACCAGGCTTTAGCTTAGTTACCTTTTTTGCTTAGAAGGCAGCCTTCCTATGTTTAATTTTTTCAAATCTAAAAAAGAGCCAGAGCGTCAGCTTAATCATGCCAGTGAGCTTAAAAAAGGTGACATGTTTACTGTCATCGATTCATTTGCTTATCCAGCGTGGTTAAAAGGGCAAACTCTTCGCGTTATTGATATACAAACTTACCAGTATCAACACAGTAGTGACACTGAGTTTGTGTTGGAAAGTGACAGCGGCCAAGTGGTATTTTTACAAATAGAGCAAGAAGATGGTGAGCAATGGGCTAACTTTTCTATAAAAGTACAACGTGATGAAGTAGAAGATATATTTGGCCTTGATCAGTTTGCGCGTATTTTTGATGAAGAGTCTTTAACGCATATCACAGTGCAAAATATACCAGAGCGTTTTACGCAGTTTTTAGCTAACAACTATCAGCAAAGCGAATCGCCATTTGTGTGTTATTTTCATAATAAAGACTATCGCAATCAAGCTCTTCCACGTTATGAGCAAGAAGGTGGTGAGCTGTGTGAAATGATTTGTTTAGAGTCTGATGATAAAGGCTTTGGTTTAAATATTGAGATTTGGGATGGTGGCGAAACCGAAGTATCGCTTACCTTAACGCGGCCAATTACCGACATTGTTGACTTGTTTCCAGGAGACGCTAAGTGAGTGATGCTAAAGAAAAGTGGTTACGCCAAGAGCAGGCAGTGCGTGCCACGCAAATGGCATTTGATCTAAGTAGCGAAGTACAAAAGTCGATAAAAAAGCAAGCGATTGATCAAGAGCTAACACCTTCAGATATGATCCGCAAAATACTCGGTTTGGATGTAAAGTCTAAAAAAACCCGACAGCGTCTATCGTTTAATTTAAACGACGATGAAATAGCACAGCTTGCAAGCCGTTTTGATGTGCAAAGTGATGATAAGCGCGTAGTAAAGCAACGCGTTGCAGAACTTTTGATTGCTCATACAAAAAAAATTAAGTAGTTTTATGTTATAGACGCTATGCCCTTAAACTAAAACGATAAAATAACGAGTTGCCGTGAATATAATTTTAATTGCTTACTTACTAATTTTTGCATTATTTGGTACTGCGGCAAGCTACTTTGTGCGTTTTATTTATGCGTATTGGGTGCTTAACAAAATGCCAATGCACTATATTATTAAGGCGGGGATTTGTTTAGTAATGGTGGTAATTATTTCAGCGTTAATCCCATATTTAGGATAACGCTGAAATTAAATTGTTTGCAGCATTATTTTATTTCAAAAGGTTGGCATTGCTGATTAATACATAGTGATTGTACTTCAAGCACTGATGGGCAGTCAGTTAAGCCTTGTGCCTTATTTAGCGTGTTTTCTTGTGCTGTTATTTGCTGTGCAATCTGCTCAGCTTGTTCTTGTTGGGTATTAAGTGTTGAGTACACCGTATACTTACTTGGCCCACCGCACGCACGGGCACCTACTTCAAGCACTTTACATTGAAAGCTAGCTGTACAGCTATTGTTACTAACAATATCGTTAAGTTGACTATTAAGACTCGCTAAACTCGTTCCGTGATCATTGCTTGACGATGTTGTGCTAGCACAGCCGCTCAGTAACAAAATACTAGTAGCAATACTTACAATTGATAGTTTAATTGCTGATGGCAAACAACTCATAACCTTATCCTTAAAATACACTTACTGCTGAGCCTTCAAGTTTAACACATTTATTTTCTACACACTGCGTGCTTGGCGCAGTTAAATGTTGGCAAATACTGACCATTTGATTTTGGGCATTATAGTTACTTTCAAAAGTAGTGATTTTTTTACTTAATGCAGTGACTTGCTCAGTTGTTGCTGTTGTCGTTGAATACACTATATAACTACTTGGGCCGCCACATGCTCGGCTACCTACAGCTTCTACTTGGCACTGCGTACTGCTATCACATTGTTTATTAGCAATGAGCGTATTTAATTCATTTTTAGCTGTTTTAATGTCATCAAGAGTAACTGTTTTCATGGCAGTATTTGATAGTTTTTCGGCTGGGGCATGTAATTCTGCTTTGTTACTTTTTTGCAGTTGTTGTAGTTTTTGCTGCGATGGCGTTGTTGCTTCGCTGGCAGTTGTTTTTTCTGTTTCTGCTACGGGGTTATCTAAACAAGCGGTTAAACACAGTGGTAAAAATATAGCTAGCAATGGTGTACGCATAACAAATCCTGATAGTGGTGAATTATTCACCACTATCATACACTGTGCATTTGTTACGGCAATAAAAACTCTATTATCAAGCAATTAAAGCCGTTATTAATTACTGTGAATATTTACAGCCCGCCTTGGGTTAACTTGCTGGGGTTAAGTAGCTTTTCGAGCTCGCTGCGCGATAAATCAGTTTCTTGCTCGGCAACATCAATAATTGGGCGAGCTTCTTTATATGCTTGTTTCGCTATTTTGGCTGCTTTTTCATAACCGATCACCGGATTTAGCGCGGTTACTAAAATAGGATTTTTAGCCAGTGCCTTATCAATATTTAGCTGATTTACTGTAAAGCTAGCAATGGCTTTATCTCCCAGTGCTTGGGCGCTATTAGCGAGTAACTCTATACTTTGTAGAATATTATAAGCAATTACCGGCAGCATTACATTTAGCTCAAAATTACCTGCTTGGCCGGCAACGGTAATTGTAGCGTCGTTACCAATTACTTGGGCGCTCACCATAGCTGCCGCTTCGGGGATCACTGGGTTTACTTTGCCGGGCATAATAGATGATCCGGGTTGCAGTGCTTCAAGCTCTATTTCACCTAAACCAGCTAATGGACCAGAGTTCATCCAGCGCAAGTCGTTGGCTATTTTCATTTGCGCTACAGCAAGTACTTTTAATTGCCCTGAAAGCGCGACAATGGCATCTTGCGAACCAATATTGTAAAAAAAGTTACTGCTAGGCGTAAATCTAATACCTACGTTGGCACTGAGATTATTAGCAAATAGCGGTGCAAATTGTGGATCGGCATTAATACCTGTTCCTACAGCGGTACCACCTTGCGCTAGTTCGCAAACACGCTCTAGGCTATGCCTTATACCAGCCGCGGCATGGTTAATTTGCGTTTGCCAGGCACTTAGAGTTTGCCCAAAAGTAACCGGCATAGCATCCATTAAATGAGTGCGGCCGGTTTTTACTATAGCGCCAACCTCGGCTTTTTTGTGTTCTAAATGCTGTGATAGTTTTTCTAGTGAAGGGAGTAATTCGTACACCACATTTATTGCGCTGCTCAGGGCAATGGCAGTAGGGATCACATCGTTAGAGCTTTGCCCCATGTTTACATCATCATTAGGATGAATGCTTTCATCGCCTAGCCGGCTTGCTAAAGTGGCAATCACTTCATTGGCATTCATATTTGAGCTAGTACCCGAGCCAGTTTGAAATATATCGACCGGGAAATGCTCATAATGGCTACCATCAATAATTTCTTGGCATGCTTGCTCTATTGCTTTAGCTTTAGTTTTGCTTAGGTGCCCAAGCTCAAAGTTGCTCTGCGCTGCCGCTTGTTTAATGTAAGCAAGGGCGGTTATAAACTGCTTAGGCATAGCTAAACCACTGATGGCAAAATTATTCACAGCGCGCTGAGTTTGCGCTTGATATAGTGCATTAGCAGGGACTTGTAACTCGCCCATGCTATCTGATTCTGTTCTAAACTGAGTCATAATATTCTTCCTTAAAAGGATTAAACCAGCGGCTGAGAATGCTCATTACGCACTCGCTTGGTAATTATTTATTGTAAGTAAACCTTGTACTCTATCTGTAGGCTGGTGTGGTAAATTGCAAGGGTTATTTGATAATAGTTGTCATTACATTTTGAGCTAGGTGTTTCAATGTAAAGTACAGCTATAAAAGTATAGATTAATTAACTGGCTTTAAAGCGTACATTAGCGCACGACAAAATACGCTAAATTTGTTTTACTGTTGCGCATCAGTCTTTAACCTTGAGAGTAAAAATGATCAAGCCATTCTCACAAGCGTGTGAAAATAATAAACAGCCTATTTTAGCGCAGTTAAAATCTGTGTTAGCGAATGCCAAAACGGTGCTCGAAATAGGCTCAGGTACAGGTCAGCACAGCGTGTACTTTGCTCAGCAGTTGCCGCATTTACAATGGTATAGCAGCGACAGAGCGATTAATCATGAAGGTATTAATTTATGGCACCGCGAGGTTAATTTAACCAATTTACATGCTCCCCTTGAACTTGACTTAAACAATGCGTGGCCAATAGATAAAGTGGATGCTATTTACACGGCTAATACTTTTCATATTGTAAGCTGGCAACTTGTAGAGCATTTTTTTGCGGGTGTAAAACAGCATTTAAATGACCAAGGCATAGTATGTATTTACGGGCCATTTAAATATAAAGGCGAGTTTACTAGCCAAAGTAATAACGACTTTAATCGCTTTTTAATAGAGCGCGACCCACTTAGCGGTATTAGAGATTTTGCAGCAGTTGAGCTATTAGCAAAGCAAGCAGGGCTAACGTTAATAAGTGATATAGCCATGCCTGCTAATAATCAGTTACTGATTTTTAAACGGCAGTAATGCGCTGCATTGATCTTTATAAATATTAATATGCTGGCGTTCACGTTTTAAGTAATCGCTAATTGCGTTGCTAAAGTTATTATCAACTATATGGTGAGCTGAGTAGGTTAATACAGGGGCAAAACCGCGTGCTATTTTATGCTCACCTTGTGCCCCTGAATGAAAACAGCTGAGGTTATGCTTTATTGCAAACTCAATCCCTTGGTAATAGCATAGTTCAAAGTGCAGAGAATCTACCTCTTCGCTTGCCCCCCAATACCGCCCATACAGTGTGTCTGCTCCTATTAGACTAAGGGTTGCGGCAATAATAGCGTCCTCTTTTTTGGCTAGCATAATGACTAGCTTGTCGGCCATTAGCGCATGTAAAAGCTTAAAAAAGGGCATATTTAAATAGCCTAAGTGGCCAGAGCGTTTTAAATAAGTACGTTGATAAAATTCGCAAAATAGCTGCATAATTTCAGGCGTAATTTGCATCCCTTGCAGCCATTCAATAGTAATGTTTTGTTGAGTTATTTTGCTGCGTTCTTTTTTTAGTGATTTACGCTTACGTGAATTAAGCGTATTTAAAAAATCGTCAAAGCATGTAAAGCCTTTATTAAACCACTGAAATTGCACACCCACTCTAAGCATAGCGTGTTGCTCAGTGAGGTGTGTGGCTTGGGCTAAGTTGCAAAAATTAACGTGCCAACCAGACCAGCCTTGCTCTTTGCTGTGCAGGTTTAGTAACTCTGTAATGTATTTATACACTAAACTAGGATTGCTGTGCTCTATAGCAATACGGCTACCTTCAATGGGGCAAAATGGCACACCGCATAACCATTTAGGGTAGTACTCTAAGCCATGTTTCTCGTATGCTTCTGCCCAGGCCCAATCAAACACATATTCACCGTAAGAGTGGCTTTTTAAATAGCCAGGTGCCAGCGCAATAATATTTTCGCCCTCAAAAATAGCTAAGTGATAAGGCTGCCAACCACTTTGTTGATTAACACACTGACTTTGCTCTAATGCGTATAAAAAAGCATGTTGGGTAAATGGCTCGTCGCCAAACAAACGTTGCCAATGCGCTCGCTCTATTTGATTAATACTACTAAACCATTGATGCGAAAATGTCGCCATTACTACTTACCTTGTGCGTGTTCTACGTTTTTTATAAAGGTGCTTATTTGTTTTTTAAGCTCAGGAAAAAAGGGGTTATAGGTTAATCGTTGTAAGGTGGGATATTGCTTTAAGTTAGCAGCTGTACGTTCTCCAAGTTGCGGGCTTTTTGTGGTTTTACAGGTTTTATATAACTTTTCGCCGCCAATAAAACTGCCGCAATTACGATAAGAGGCACTAATACCATAATGCGGATTTTGTGGTGAGTTAACAATGGCAATATGCGATATACCATGGATTTTTAGACATGCTTCGCTGGCACACTGCGGATTTAATACTCTGTAATCTGCTGCAAAATTTGGGGGTAAAATAGTGCTGCTACCATAAAGCACTAGGGTATCGAGTTTTTTATAGCGACTTAAATTAGTATTATGTAGTGCATTTAATAATTTAAGGGTGGCATGGCTATCAATTGTCGCGTCAATATCGCTTATTACGCTAAATACAGGCAATGCCAAAGCAGGGCGCTTACTTAAGTGTTTAATGCTAACCAATGACATTGCATCATATGAGGCTGCTGCAGCATTGAGTGGAAACGACTCATACTTAGCAAAATCAACATCGGCGTCTTTATCTATCCAATTTAAAAATGGGATTAAATCAAGCCACTTGGCTATCCAACCTTGTTTATTATGCGGCTCGGAGCCCGGTGAAAATAACATAAGCGCCGTTATTTTTGATGAAAGCGCTTGCGTGATTGCATAGTCTATAAGTAGTGCGGCCCCCGTAGAGTAGCCCCCTAAAATAACCTCATCAAAGTCTTGTGTTGTGCGCTCTATAGCGTAACGCACAGCTTGTTGCCATTGCTGTAGGTCTACATCTTGTAACGCACTAGCAGCACTGCCGTGGCCGGGTAACAAAATAGTGCGTACGGTATAACCTTGCTGATAATACACTTGGGCTAAATCGTGATAGGTAAAAGGAGAGTCGGTAAGGCCGTGCACGAGTAATACCGCTTTTTTACTTTGTGAATGTTTTAACTCAAAAGGAGCAATAATGTCGGCAATAGTGGGGTTAGGCTTACGACTGCCTTGAGTAACTAGTTGCTGATACGTTTGAGTAAATACAGGGCATGGCATAGCAGCGCGAGGATTAGCTACACTAATATACTGATACGCATGATTGAGGTAGCTATTAAATGGGGCACCCGCTTGGTAATCAAAATACGCTTGGTGGTGATCCTTTGTATAGCGTAATAGGCCTTGCTGTTTACTCTTTTTAATAAATTCAAAATCGCTTGCCTGCGTAATACAATTTTCAGCGACAGCTAAGTGAGGCAAAAAGCTAAGCATACAAGTTAAAAATATTTTTAAAAACACACTATTATTGTTCATAAACCACTGCATATTGAGCAAGACACTCGGTTAGCTTAATTAGTTCAAGCGGTTTTGCAAGGTGTTGATTAAAACCAACCGCCTGAGCGTGTGCTTTGTCTTCGGGCATAACGTCGGCAGTTAAGGCAACAATTGGCAGTTCCTCAGCCGTTTTAAATTGCCTGATCAGTGCCGTTGCTCTATAGCCATCCATTACTGGCATTTGGCAATCCATAAGCACTAGGTCAAAATGCTGTTTTTTTATAATATTAACTGCAAGTTCACCATTTTCAACAACCTGTGGCACAATTTTTAGTGAGCCAAGCATGGCTTTTATAACCATTTGATTAACCGGGTTATCTTCGGCCACTAAAATTTTTAAAGCGGCTATATTAGTATTATCTGTAGGTTTTATAAGGGGTTCTTGCGCTTTAACCGTCTCTATTTCTAATGTAAATGTAAAAGTAGAGCCTTTATCAAGCTCGCTATGTAGCGCTATATTTGCATTCATTAATACACTAAGCTCTTTGGCTATGGCTAACCCAAGGCCGGTGCCACCAAACTGCCGAGAAGTAGAGTTATCGGCTTGAGTAAATGCACTAAATAACTTTTCATGTTGAGTTGCTTTTATACCTATTCCGGTATCAATAACGGCAATTGTTAGCTGTGCTTTATTGGGCGCAATAAGTTGCGTATCTACATTTAAAGTAACACTGCCAGCGTTAGTAAATTTAATAGCGTTACTGCATAAATTAAGCATTATTTGCTCTAATCGCATTGGATCGCCAACAAACCAAGTGTCTTTAGGGATGTTGCTATTTATTTTCCACACAATTGCTTTGCTTGCAGCACTTTGTTCAAACATAGTATTAATGCGCTGAATAAGTGCGGTTAAATCAAATGGAATACGTTCAAGCACTAGCCGTTTTGATTCAATTTTAGATATATCGAGAATATCGTTTATCAAATTTAATAAGCTTTTAGATGACGAATTTATTTTATCTAAATAATCAATTAGGGTATTGGCGTCGTCTTCTTTACGGGCAAGCGAAGAAAAGCCAATAACAGCATTTAGTGGCGTGCGTATTTCATGGCTCATATTAGCTAAAAATTGACTCTTAGCCCGGTTAGCCAAATCAGATTGCTTTTTTGCTTGTGCTAACGAATAAGTACGCTCTGCTACTTGGCGAGTAAGTGCAATTTGCTGCTGATTAAACAGTAGTAAAATCAATAAAATTAATGAGCATACAACTACTTGAAGTATCAGCAGCAGTAAGGTGAGTTGATTATTATGTTGAGCTAAAAAGGCATCTTTAAGTGCCAGTTTTACGATCCATTGTTGCCCGCCAAAATCGACATTAAACGATATTAGCTTACTGCCTTGTGCAACATTAAGATTGTTTGAGTTACTGTAAAATGCGGGTTTGTTTATATCTTCATAAATAGCAATCGAAAACATTTTAGACTGCTGCTCAGTAATGGCCTGCTTAATAATTTGAGGGACTAAAAATACGCCTGTGGCATAGCCTTTAATAGTTTCTTTTTCATTGGATTGAGAATATACAGGCGCAAATAATAAGTAAGCAGCATCAGAGTGCTCAGTTTGTACGAGTTGAATTATTTTAGTTCCCACTGGCTGATACTTTATTGCGGGGTTGAGTAAGGATGCTTTGCGATCTGGGTTTGAATATACATTAAACCCAATTGCTTTTTGGTTGCTATTAAACGGTGCTATATATTTTACAATAACGAGTGGATCGTTTGGCTCTAAAGGTTCACCAATAACATCATAATTTAAGTTATAAATGCTTGAAATTTCTTTAGAGAATGCTTGGCGTTGATGAGATGGGATTTTTACATTCCATGATAAAGCTTTTATAAATGAGTGCTTAGCAAGTAGGGTGTTGGCATATTGATTAAAGTCTTGCTGGCTTAATGTTGGCGATGACTGAACTTGGCTAGCTAAACTTTGCACTGCAATAATGCTGCGATTAGTATAGCGGTACAGGCTGTTTTCTATCACTTGCACTTCGCGCTCAGCAATTTTTATCGCATTAATACGGCTTTCACTATCGTATAATTGTGTGGTGGCCGCTACTGATACAAATAAAATGCAACATACCGAAAGTGTCGGTAGCACCGAAATATTATAGTTATCAGACTTCTCTGGTAATAACGAAAGTAAAAATGGAGTGGCAATTAACACCCCTAAAATATCACCTAACCACCAGTAAGTTGTGTTTTTCCAGTGATTATCTGCACTGTACATTGCATTAAATTGGCTTAGTGCAAACACGCCAAAATTAGCCGAAATTAAACTGACTAAAACACCTACAACTACAATAAAATAAATAATGTTTTGGCGCTTTTTAAGGCGCAGAGGGTGGCCTAACCAAAACTTTAATATTGCGGCCCCAACCATGGCCTGCAATACCACCCCAAAGGCAATATACATAGCCTCGTTTAATGAATTTCCTACCAATACCATTTCATGAGTTGTATTAGCAAAAAAATTTAAATTAAATGCGAGAGCCGCTAAAAATAGCGCAGGAATAAATCGCCACCACCACACAAAGCAGCCAACTAAGGCTATACCAGCAGGTAACCAAACCGGAATAATTTGCGAGTTAAAGGTTAGCTTGGTAAGTATTACTCCTACAAAAAAATAGGCTAAAGAAAAAATAATGTAAAAAACACTAGAGTAATACTTGGAGTTAAAATTTTTCACATAAATCCCTGTACAAGTAATATTCCCAATTTAAAATATCAGTATAGCTAACAGTAAGTTATTTGCGGTATTTTTTATAATGGTAATTGTTTTTTGCTAAAAGACTGCTTTAACACCACGGTTGATTCTATATTAGCGATACAGCTTAAGCTCCCTAGTTGATGCTTAACAAACTGCTCATAGCTTTCTAAATCATGCGCAATTATTTTTAGTAAATAGTCGTAACTTCCCGATATTACCGAACACTCTAGCACATGAGTGAGCTTTTCTACGTGTTGCTCAAATTGCCGGGCAGCACTGGCCGAATTTTGATTTAAACGTACAAATGCATACACCAAAACGTTTAGTTTAAGTGCCTTTGGGTTAATAGCAGCGTGGTAGCCGGTAATAATACTAGCTTGTTCTAGCTTTTTAATTCGTCTAAGGCAGGGCGTATCTGAGAGGCTAATATGACTGGCAAGATCTGCAACAGACATTCTGGCGTTGGCTTGTAAGGCAATGAGCAATTGCTGATCTTTTTTATCGAGCATATATAGATTCTTATTAATTATTTTTATATTTGTAGTGATTATTGCTAATGATGTTGATAATTACTAATTTTTTTAGCGTTTTACCCTCATTAAACTCTGTTAGCATTTAGTGATAACTATAATAACAGGAAACAATAATGAGCACCCATACAGCCATTTTTGATCGATGGATAAGAAGCGCCTTCCCACAGATAAACAGCGAGCTTGAGCAACTTTACTGGCAACAAGATGATAAAGCCAATGTAGAGGGGTTGGGAGAGCCTTTAAAACAGCAATTAAAAGATGAAGGTAACGCATTAATAAGTAATTTATTAGCGGAGGGAAATACCGATGAAGGTTTTGATAGTGCGTTTGATTTGCTCGGTAATGTAGGGCTTTTTATGGCGGCGTGTCGTCGTCATGAAATTACCGAGCCAAGCCGTGAGACCACATCGCCATTGGTAGAAGCGTCGGCACTAGCAATGCATATAGGTGCCTCTATTGGAGTAACGCCACGCTTTGCGACTGCCCATTTAACCACGCACAATAAAGCGCTAAATGGCACGTATAAACGTTTTACTAATTTACCCGACGAAAAACTATTTATTGATTACAACACCCAAGGTATTTTGGCATATAAACGCGCCAGCGATGCATTATTAAAAATATTACCATTAGGTATTTCGCACCCCACCTGTGCCGAGCTATTAAAAGTAGCAAAACAAGCGTTAATAGATGTAATTGAATCGAATAATGCACTTTATACCCAGTTAGACACAGAGCGCTTTTTTAATTGTGTGCGCCCTTATTATAAACCGCATCGAGTAGGCAATGAGATATACAGAGGTGCTAATGCGGGAGATTTTGCCGGCATAAACGTTATCGATATGCTACTTGGGCTGTGTAGTGCCAACGAGCCAAGTTATTCACAAATGCTGGTGGATAAGTTTTTATATATGATGCCAGAAGATCAGCAAATATTGCGCGAAGCAATGCGCATGCAAAGCTTTATGGATGACTTTTTACAGGCGCAGCAATATAAAGACAATGACTGGTTTAAATACCACGCAAAGCTATTTATTCAGGTGTGTAAATTACATGGTGACACTGCAATCGGTCATCATAATCAATTGGTTGAAAAATTTATTGCGCAACCGTCAAAGCAAATGCAACAGCAACATATGAGTAAAGTAACAGCCAGTGGCCCACCATTACATGTTTTGCTCGATTCGTTAGAAAAACTCCGTGATAAACGTGCCAGCGCTAAACGCGACGATATAAAAACACGTTACGACGATATAAACTTGCTAAAACAGTGGATTAAATAAGATGAATCAACACGATTTTTGTATGGCCGAAGGCTGTTATTTATTAAGCCACTCAGTAGGGCGTCCACTGAAAAATAGTCAGCAGCATTTAGCGGCTCATTATTTTTCGCCGTGGGAATCGTCAAATAAAGAACCCTGGCAGCAATGGTTACCTGCAGTCGAGCAATTTAATACCGCATTAGGGCAGTTATTTAATGCGCCTAGCGAGCAATTTTGTCCACAAGTTAACTTATCCAGCGGCTTAACCAAATTGTTAATGTCGCATCCGCGATTACAGCAAAAAAATTGCAAAGTATTAATGACGCAAAGCGACTTTCCAAGTATGGGCTTTGCGATGCAAAAAGCTTTGCCAAAATGCGCGCAAATAACATTTATTCCTGAACATGAAAACTTAACCGATATTACCGTTTGGCAGCGTTATTTAACGGATAACATAGATTTAGTTTTTATCAGTCACGTATATTCAAATACAGGGGTACAAGCCCCTGTACACGATATTGTTGCTTTGAGTAAAAAAACGAATAGCTTATCAATCATTGACGTTGCGCAATCTGCAGGGGTGATACCGCTTGATTTAACCGCCTTAAATGCTGACTTTATGATTGGCTCTAGCGTTAAATGGCTATGTGGCGGCCCTGGTGCTGCTTACTTATGGGTTAACCCACAGCAAATAGCTGTTTGTGAGCCTAAAGATGTTGGCTGGTTTTCTCATCAAAATCCCTTTGAGTTTGATATAAATCATTTTATTTATAACAAGGGAGCGCTTAAATTTTGGGGCGGTACTCCCTCAGTTGTACCTTATATTATTGCAGCCAATAGTATTGCCTATTTTGCCGCATTGGGAATTGATAAAGTTAGGTCGCATAATTTAGCAATGCTTGCGCTTATTCAGCAACAGTTGGGTAAATATGTTGTGTCGCCCACGCTGCAGCATCAATGCAGTGGTACTGCTATTTTAAACTTTAACATGCAGCAACAACATGTATTGAATGAGCTTAATAGTGCAGGGATTAGTGTGGATGCCAGAAAGCTTGGTATACGAGTTTCACCGCATATATATAACAGCGCCGACGCAATACATAAGTTTATAGCGGTTATAAAAAAAGCGATTAAGGTTGTTGATTAAGTTGTTCTTTTTGCTGATTTAACGCCTCTATTTGTTGCTGTGCTTGCCCAATTAAAGCATCGTATGACTGTTTAAGAGCTGATGTTTTAGTTGCAATCGCATTGGCAATAGAGGAGGCCCCTAAACGATTGGCTTTATCTTGCGTCATGTAATCAATTTGCTGTTTTTTTTCTGTGTATTGCTGCTGATATTGTTTAATAGCCAGTTGGTAGCGTTTTATATCACGATTAATTTGCTGCGTTTTTAAGTAATCATCAACAGAAGTATCTGTAATTTTACTGCTAGCAGTTGTATTGCTATAGGCTGTGGTTACATTAACATTTTTTAGCGTAATGGCTTGTGCATCTAGAGCACAGGGCAGCTGGCTAAATGTAGGAACACCTTTAATAACGCATTTATAAACAGTAATGTTTTCTGCCAAGCTAAAGGTTGGCGCGGTTAAGCAAATTGATAGCAATATAACCCGGATCATAGTTAAACCTAAATTGGCTTAAAGTTAAGTTAATCATGCCCTAAGTTATAGTTTGGTACAATTTGTTTAGTTTTATAAATTTTAGGCATAAAAAACCACAACTAAGTGGTTTAAATTAAGTATGGTGGAGAGGGAGGGATAGACTTGCTTACATCCATGTAATCAATCGCTGCGCGACGCTTGCAGCGGCCCAAAATGTTCCCGACATTTTGTTGAACCCTGTCGAGGGATCTCACCCTCCCAATTTAGTCTTGGTGTTAAATTATAGGCACAAAAAAACCACAACTAAGTGGTTTAAATTAAGTATGGTGGAGAGGGAGGGATTCGAACCCTCGATAGAGCTACAAACTCTATACTCCCTTAGCAGGGGAGCTCCTTCGGCCACTCGGACACCTCTCCAACGCATAACCGTTTTTTTATTGATGGAAGTAAAAATTAAAGCCACCAATATAAATGTGGTGGAGAGATAGGGATTTGAACCCTAGATAGGCTACAAACCTATGCCGGTTTTCAAGACCGGTGCATTCGACCACTCTGCCATCTCTCCGTGACGCAGAATAATACTTAGGTCATACGCATGTGTAAATAGCAAAAAGACTGTTTGCTTAAAATTTAGGCTAAAATGAGGTTTTTTTTGTAAATAAGGGGAAATAAAGACAATTTTAGTAAAATTAAATAGGTTGCAGCAAGCAGTGGGAGCTAAATAAGAAGCTTTATTTAGTGGTTGGGTGCTTGCTGCACCGTATAAATAGTCATGGTTGTGTGACTATTTATATTGAGCTGTGCTACCAAGAGCGAGTCTTTTACCGAAGCGATTAAGCTTTGCTAACATTTTAGCTTTACGATTTGTTGGTTTAACGGCAATGTGAGTAGCAGCTGTTTCATTTAATGTGTTAATTGGGTTCATTACTTAACTCCGAGTTGTGGTTGGTGAAAACGGGGGCATTCTGCCTCTTAATTGTTTAAAAATAAAGCGATAAAAATTGAGCCCGAAGCATTAGTTATTTTAATCCGAAAGGATTTTATTAACCTGCCGTTCACTTGGTGGGTTTGGGTGTTTTTGCATTTTTATTCACGCCGTTAGTTTTTAAATCCCTTTTGTTATGGGGTCTCTGTGTTTGTTTTTATTTTTAATGCGATAAAAGCATTCTTTTTTGGTTATTTATTCAGATTAAATTATTTTAATTAAATGATTTTTTATGCTGTTTAATTAGTGTTTATAAAATTAACTTTATGAGCGTTAAAAAAATTCCAGTAAAGTTCTAAAAAAAGTTGGTGTAATGCACTTTATATTTGCATTGCATGGGTGAATTACTTAGCTTTTTAGCAAAATGGTGTTTTTAATAAAGTTAGTATTACTAGGAGTTATAACGAACACTTGGCAGCTGTTTTTATATTAACCAATAAAAAAGCGCCTACTTTACAGTAGGCGCTTTTGCGTTAGTTGCGTTAATAACGCGTCTAACTGGGGACAGAGCCTCTTCTAGCAACCGCTCTGTTTGCTAAAAAGGCATTAATTCGTTTTGTTGGGGTAAGCACTATGGCGTTACCAAGTAGTACTAAGCTAAACCCTGCAAAGGTATTTGCATGCCATTCAAAGCCTTCATAAAAGCTGCTTAGTGTTACCGCAACTAAAGGAAACAGTACGATGACATAGCTGGCTTTTTCGGGGCCAATATTTTTTAACAGTGCAAAGTAACAAGCAAAGGCGATTACAGTGCCAAAAATAGATAAGTACAATAACGACAGCCAATAGCTAGTAGGTGCAGTGAAATTAAATTGCACGTCGCTTATAAATACATATAAGGCTAAGCCAATGGCACTGTATAACATGCCCCAAGCATTACCTTGTAACACACCAATTTGTTTGCGTGAATTACGTACACTTACCATGTTTCCTAATGAAGCCACAAAGGTGCCTCCAAGAGCAAGTAGTAACCCGACGAATGCACTGTTACTCAAGTTGAGTTGCTGTAATTGTGGCCAAAACAAGCAGGTGATACCTAAAATGGCAAGTACAGCACCGGTATAAATTCGTTTTGAAATAGGTTTGCCAAAAAATAATCGGGTATTAACTATATTCATTACTAATAGCATTGAAAAAGCAATCGAGGTCATTGCAGAGCTAAGGTGATTTTGTGCCCAGTAAAGCATTAAGTAATTTAGGCCAAAGTTAAACAGGGCCAATAATACGAAAAAACCATGATCGACTAAATTAAATCGCATTTTAGGTTTTTTGTATGCCACATATAACCACATTAATAATGCCGCGATTGCAAAACGATAAAATAGCGATAGTTCAACAGCAATATCGCCTAGCTGAAACTCTATGGCCAACCAGGTTGAGCCCCAAATTAAAACAGTTGTTATATATAGCGCTGCACTTTTCAATACTGCTCTCCAAAGTCGATTAAGCTGCTATTTTAAAGCTTATCTGTATACTTACCATATACAGAAAATGGAATATGTAACCTATACAGATTGAGGGTGTAATGATTTTAAAAGCGGTTAGCCATCAAGGTCATGAGTTTTTGTACCAGCAAGTTATTCAACTGATCAGGGATATGAGTGCTCAACAGGCTTTATTGCCCTCAGAAAAACTGCCGTCTTTACGTAAAATGGCTAGCAACCTTAATATAAGTATTCCTACGGTAAAGCAGGCCTATCAAGCGCTAGAGGATCAAGGGGTTATAGAGGCACGCGAAAAGTCAGGCTACTTTTTAAAAGCCGTTAACATGGCAAGCAGCTTACCAAAACGAGTTAAGCTGAGCCGCGAGCCCGTGATTGTTAACAAGCAGGCGCTGATTGAGCAGGTATACACAGCCATTCATCAGGCCCATGTGGTGCCTTTTGGAGTGGCTAACCCGGTTGCTGCAGCACCAACCGATAAAGCCTTAGCCAGAAATATGCGCCGAGTAATGACGCTTGCTGGTAGTAGCGCTATTAATTACGGGCCACTGGATGGTTATGCACCGTTAAAAAAGCAACTTATTCACCGCTATTTAAACTTTGGCATTGGCATTAATATGGATGAAATGGTGATCACTAATGGTGCGCAAGAAGCACTGGCAATTGCACTCAAATGCGTAACTAAGCCCGGTGATGTAGTGGCCATAGAGAGCCCTTGCTATCACGGAATTATAGAGTTAATAGAAAGTTTAGGCCTTAAAGCACTTGAAATACCTTTATGCCCAGATAATGGTATTTGGCTAAACGATTTAGCGCAGGCGCTTAATGAGCACGATATTAAAGCGTGCTTATTTTCTACGGCTATTAGTAATCCGGTTGGTAGTTTTATGCCAGATAAAAATCGAGAACAGCTGGTGGAACTAGTTGAAAGCCATAACGTAGTGCTCATTGAAGATGACGTATATGGCGACCTATACTTTACACCCAAACGAGGTACACCTGCTATAGCGTATTCCAAAAAAGGCTTGGTGCTAAGTTGTTCGTCTTTTTCTAAAACGGCTGCCCCTAGTTATCGTGTTGGTTGGCTTATTGCGGGGAAATTTGCAGGGCAAGCTAGGCGTTATAAAAGAGCATTGAGTTGTTCTACCTCACTAATTAATCAATGGACGTTATCAGAATTTGTTTTTAGCGGTGAATACGATCGTAATTTAAAAGTACTTAGGCAGCGTTTACGTACGAATAAAGAGCATATGCGACGTTGCTTACAGCAAGCCATGCCAAAAGGTACACGGATCAGCGATCCACAAGGTGGCTGTGTTATTTGGTTAGACTTAGGCTGCGAGTATGATAGCCAAAAGCTATTTTCATTAGCGCTTGAGGTAGGTATAAGCATTACTCCAGGGTTGATATTTTCAGCTTCAAATAAATACAAAAGCTGTATAAGGCTAAGCTATGGTGTGCAGTGGAGTGAGCAAATAGAGCAAGCAATTGTCACACTAGGTAAACTTACCTTACTAGCAAAAAAGTAGCCTAATTTAAAGGGGAACAACAGCTTGTAACAAGTTTTTCGGCACAATAAAAAACAGCCGTTAAGTTAAGCGTAACGGCTGCAGAGGGATGTTAAATAATTACCTAAGTGAAGTTTGTAAACTAGTTTTGTTTAAAGCTAAATAATTGGTAACCTTTAAGTTCAGGTACTTGTACTACTAGCTGTTCTTCTTGTTTAGCTATATTGGCAAAATTTTCGCATAAGGCATTGGCACGTTTTTCGAGCGCATCGGCATGCTGCTCTACTTTTTCTTCTATTTGCGTACCCATATTTTCCATACGTTGTTCAAAGGCTTGCATGTCGCCTCCTGAGCCAAGTAATTCAGAACCTAAAGCAACTAAAATACTCCCCATAGATTGCATTACAGCAGACTCAACAGCGGTCTCTATTTGTTGTTCAAACTGCTGCTCAAAGTTTTCACCAAATTGGTTAAAGCTTTGCTGGCCCATAACAAAGGTGTCTTGTTGATAAAAAGTATTTTGTACTTCAAGTTTAATGTCGTCCATTAACGATGAGATATTATCGAGGCCATCAATATTAAAAGCATTAGCAACTTCTTGCAGTGCAACACCTGCAATTTTAACGCCTTCTAAGGCTATATTTGCTACTTCGGGTAATTGCGTGCGTAAACTATCTGAATATTGAGTTAGCGCCTTTTGCTGGGAATGATTAAGCGCTACCGATTCACCATTAATGGTTAAATTGCCATTGGTATTAAATTGCATAGTTTGCTTATTGGCGGTAAAAATCTCTAGTTCGTCAGGCTTAATACGTACATCATTTTTAAATTCTACATTACATTGCTCATTATTAAATGACACTGTTGAATCGTTATCATTATGTGCCACAACGGCAGGTGCACATATTAAAGTGCTCATTAATAGTAATTTTTTCATATTTATTCTCAGTTTTTTATTGATGATAAATAAGTAATAACAAGTTTAGTGCCAATGTTTTTTTATTATATTAAACAATAGGTTGGTTTTATTTTTAGTATTGTCTATAGCAAAGGTTTATTATAAAAAAACTATTTTTTAGTCAAATTGGCTAAAGCTAGAGCAGTAATTAATTTTATTTATCGATACGATAAAAAACTCTCACTTTCCATAAAGCGAATTTAGCGCTATTTATTCACAGTATTGACATGGAGGCTATTTAAGATAGCTACATGGCTTTATTTTGGCGCTAAACTGCATTGCACTTTATGTGTCGAACATTTTAATTTTACCGATTATTGCGATTATAAAATCCTTGGTTGGTCTCAAACACTTTATGGAGTGGGTTGTGGGTAAGACATTTAGTTACGATGCGCTAGATGACGATTTTGTTGAAGACGAGTACGAAATGCTCGGGCGTAATCAGCACGATAAGAACAAGCAAAAGGTTAAGAAAAAGTTGGAAGACTACCTTGAGCAAAAGCGCTTGCGTAAAAACCTAGGCGAAGACGATTTAAGCGATTACACCGATTAAATTGCGCTAGTATAACTAAAGTACCAATGTGAATTAGACTCTAAATGTACGCATTTATGTATGTTTAAATTTTGATTAGATTGGCAATAAAGAGGCCGTGTGCCTCTTTATTACTTTTAAGCGGCGTTACTTATTACTTTGTTGCAGTGCTTTTTGAATGGTGAGCTCTAGCTTTTCTGGCTTGGTAAAGGGTGCATAGCGTTTAATTGGTGAGCCGTCTGCTGCGATTAAAAACTTAGTAAAGTTCCACTTTATTTTGCGAGTTAAAAAGCCAGGTTGTGTCGATTTCAAATAACGAAATACCGGATGAGCATGCTCTCCGTTTACCTCTACTTTAGCGGCCATTAAAAAATTAACCCCGTAGTTTATTAAACATCCTTGCTCTATCTGCTGTGCATCTCCGGGTTCTTGCTGATTAAACTGATTACACGGAAATCCTAAAATTACTAAGCCTTGGCTAGCATATTTATTATGCAAAGCCTGTAGTGACTCGTACTGGTAGGTAAAACCACACTTGCTTGCCGTGTTTACAATAAGCACGACTTTACCAGCAAACTCGCTAAAATTAATGGTGTTACCTTGCAAACTGGTGGCGCTTAACTGATGAAACTTGTGCATTATTTATGCTTTACCTTATCTTTGTTGATGCTCAATTTACTCTTTTAAGTACATTGCTTAATATGGTTGTTGTATATATTAAGACTATTTTTTAATTTAAAATTAAAAATAATCCCATACTCGCAATCGTAGTGTAGTAAATATTATGGGTTTTATAAGCCACAATAATAGCTACTATAGCCGCACTTAAATAAGGGTTTTGCCAATTTAAATTAATGCCATCATCGTTTAAAAATACAATAGGTACCCAAATAGCCGTAAGTACCGCTGGTGCACTAAAGCTTAAAAATTGTTGCATTTTAGGCCCAACTTTAAAGGGTAAAGCGCGGTGCAAAAATAAGTAACGGGTAAAAAAGGTAATACAGGCCATTAGTAAAATAGTGGTCATCATAAGTTGCGCTCCTTTTTGGCAGTTATTCTTGCTGTAAAGTATCCTGCGCTCATGGCCAGTAATGCAGAGCTCACCAGCCATAACTCAAATCCGGTACTTTTAAACAGTGTAGCGCTAATGCCTGCGACTATAACTGTAACGAGTGAGGCGAGGCTTTTAACACCCGGAATAACTAAAGCTATAAATGTAGCGGCTATAGCAAAGTCGAGGCCCAAATGGGTTAAATCGGGGAGCATAGTACCAGCAACAATGCCTATAAATGTCCATAAATTCCATGCAATATAAAAGCTAAAACCGGCGCTAAGTGCGTAAATTAAACGTATTTTTGTACGATAGGCTTTAGGGTGGTGCGAAAATGCAAACAACTCATCGGTCAATACAAAGCTTACAGGTAGACGCCAGCTCAAAGGTTGATCAATTACTTTATGACGTACCGCTAAGCCATATAAAAAATGCCGAGAGCTAATTATAAAGGTAGTAAACAAAATGGTGAGTAGTGGCGTATTTCCCGCAATTAACTCAATAGCGACAAGCTGCGCAGACCCCGCAAACACTAATAAAGACATCGCTTGAGTTTCAAGGGCAGTAAAACCATTTTGAATAGCCAGTGAGCCACAGAGTATTCCCCAAGGGATCACCGCCAAACAAAGCGGTAACATGTCAACAAAACCTTTTAAAATTGCACGCGATGGTCTGTTCATTTGCAGAAATATTAGCCAGTAAAATTAATTGCTTAAGTGTGCCATAAAGCATGCTTTAAATAATAGGTTTAATGCAAATCTAAACAAAGTTTGAAATAATGAAACAATAACTTAATTAGCGAGATAACTAATGTTTAAAGTAAAAGTATGGGATGGCTTTGTCAGAAGCTTTCACTGGTTATTAGTGTTTAGTATTGCTGTGCTCTATTTTAGTATTGAAGAAGGTATGATTGAACTGCACTTTATTGCTGGCTTTTTTACCTTAGCACTTATTTTAACGCGATTAATATGGGGGATTATAGGCAGTAAAACAGCTAAGTTAAGCGCGTTAATACACTCCCCGCAAGCGGTAATAACCTCACTTAAAACTAATAAAACTCCGCTTGGGCATTCTGCGCCAGGTAGTTATATGGTGTTGTTGTTTTTTATACTTATTATTACTCAGCTTGTTAGTGGCTTAATGAGTAGTGATGGTATTTTAACTGATGGGCCTTTAGCGCAGTACGTGTCGAGCAGTACAGTTGATTTTGCTAATTGGTTACATAGTTTAAACTTTGATATTTTACTTTATGCGATAGGTTTGCATGTTTTAGCAATTGTAATTTATAAGATTAAAGGCAAGCCTTTAGTGAAAGCGATGATCACCGGAACGAAACAACAGCCAAATGAAAAGCCAGCAATACTTACAAAAGCACCTTGGTTAGCTTGGGTCGTATTTTTAATATTGCTTGTAGTGCTTATGACAACTTGGGGCAGTGAGCCACTTAGTTATTTACTTAACTTGGGTTAAAAATAAAAAGGCGCCTATTTAAATCCGATTATGAATTAAATAGGCGCCTTTATTATTTAAAAACTTAGTCTTTAAATTGCGTGTGGCAATCTTTACAGCCTTTGGCCCATGCGCCAAACGCTTTACCAATAACAGCTTTATCGCCAGACTGTGCAGCTACAGCAAGTTCATCTGCGTATTGCTGAAATGCAGTTGCTTTTTTCATAAAAGTGTCGTTTTCAGCCCAAACAGCGGCAAGTGCAGCAGTATCACCCTTATCAGTACCTTCGTAAAACGCTTCCCATGGCATTTTTGCCAGTGCAGCTGCGTTATTTGCACGTGCTTTAAATTTATCTGCATCAAAAGGAATTTTGCCTTTAAGCATAGCGCCCATGTCACTAATTTGTACTGAGAGCATAGAAAATGCAGCTTGACGATATTCAATAGCGTCGCTTGGCTCTTTAAATGCAGAATTTGCTGATACGCTAAGTGCGCATGTTGATAATAATGCCCCGATAAATACTTGCTTCAATTTCATTAAACTTATCCCTAGTAAAAGTTTCTAATTCTATCTTTGTATCTTAGCTGCCACTTTTATTCAAGTGAAAGCGATAGTTTGGTTTGCTTGAGGCTTAATCGTTAATATCGACGTCGGCGAATATCATGCCACGGCGCATACTGCGAGTGGCTAAAAACACTTCGCAAAGTAGCGACATAAAAGCAAATATAAGCAAAGCCATAGCAGCTACAAAACAGCTACCTATCGTTACGCCTAAGTTAACTGATTGAATATGCGATAAAAATAATAACATAACAACCGCACAAACCAACAATGCACTTAACACACTCAAGCTAAATGCAAGGTGTATACAACGAGAGCGCTTTAGCAGCGCTCTTAGCTCGGTGGTTAACGACAGATTAAAGTCATCATCAGTGCTTACTTTTAGTCTACGTTCAAGCAAACGAGCTCTATCTGTTATACGCGCTAAACGGTTTGATAAAACCCCTAAAGTGGCAGCAATACCTGTAATTAAAAAGACGGGAGCAACCGCGGTTTGAATCACTTTGGCCATGCTTAAAATATTAATTACTTCGTTATCCATTTACATCTCAAAATAAGTGTTGGTTGTTTACAATCATTCACAAACTTAATTTCTTTCTTTTCCCTTTGGAATCAGTTTGTTGCTAGTGTTTTCTCTGTTTTTATGTGTTGCTTGTAACTTAAATGTAACTAAGGTGTTGCTCACGTATGGGTTTAAGTTTTATATTTAAGCCCATGGTTGAATATAGTAAATACAATAATACATAACCTATCCTAGGGGAAATGATGTCTAAAAATATAATAAAGAAAACAGCAATTGCCACTGCTGTCTCAAGCGCATTTATTGCAACACTTGCAAGTGCAAGTAACTTACCTACGGCTAATATTACTTATCAAAAAGCTGAAGCAGTAAAAGAACAAGTTGCAGATAAAAAAGAACCATCGGCACATATGATTGTATTACGCGCTACAACATCAGTAGACGCCTATGTTGCAGGTACTTACCAGCAATCAAATAATCGTGAAATTACAGCTAATATAGAGCAACTTCAAGACACTATGACTCTTGAGTTAAATAGCTTAGATTTTGATGCGAAAATAATTGGTAAAACCAAAATATTAGCACCTACGTTAATCGTTCAAGCTTCGGCTGAAGCACTTGCTAAAATTGCTAAAGATTCACGAGTAGCAAAAGTATTACCTATGTTCGATAGCGAACTGCATGTTGCAGCAAGCTCTGACTATATTAACGCAAAACCACTTATTGTAGACGGTATTGCAAGCGGTAAAGGTCAACGTGTTGCGGTATTAGATACGGGTATTGATTACACTCACCAAGCATTTGGTGGAGCAGGTACAGTTGAAGCATATTTAGCAGCGCAAGCAGATCCTACTACAGTGGCTTGGCCTCAAGGTGTTGTTAAAGGTGGTTACGACTTTATTAATGAAGACGCTGATCCGATAGAGAACGATCCTGCTAACTCTCCAGTAACAGGAGATCCAACAAACCACGGTACTTCATCTTCAAACTCAGTAAATGGTATTGCGCCAGACGTTGAACTTTATGTTTACTCTGTATGTGGTGGCGGTTGTCCAAGTGCCGCACAGGCTGCAGCACTAGAAGCCGCAATGGATCCTAATGGCGATGGTGATATTTCTGACCGTGTAGATGTAATGAATATGTCGCTTGGTGGCGAGTTTGGCGACACATATACTGGCGGCGGTACACAATACTTAATTCAGCGTGCTGTTGAATTAGGCGTTAATATGGTCATTTCTGCGGGTAACGATGGTGATAACCCATTCCGTATAGGCGGCCCAAGTACCACACCTAATGCCTTATCTGTAGGTGCAATGACGCACCCTACAACTGAAATAGGTGTTGCTACAGGTACTATTGCTGGCGTTGAAGGTAATATTCAGCCATCAGGTTTTGGTCCTCAAGAAGCTTACACAATAACAGGTGCAGACATTGAGTTAGTTTATCCAGACGCTAATCAAGATGGCTGTGTTGCCTTTGCCGCCGATGTTGATTTTACCGGTAAAGCTGTATTAATAGACCGTGGTGCTTGTGCATTTACCGACAAAGTATTAAACGCACAAATAAATGGTGCAGAGTTTGTGATGATTGCAAACAATACTGATGATGGTACACCAGCTCCTATGGGTGGTTTTGATGCTGCTGTAACAATTAAAAACGTAGGCATTAATTTTGCTGCAGGTGCGGCTTTAAAAGCACAGTTAGCAGCAGGTGGTCCGGCAACATTTGATATTAGCATTGACATTAAAACTACATCTGGCGCTGTAGCTACGTTCTCATCTCGTGGTCCTTCAATGGATGGTTTATTAAAACCAGAAATTACCGCACCAGGTACTAGTATTGATGTTGCAGCAGCAGGTACTCAAACTGGTACTAACCCAGTTTCAGGTACATCTTTTTCAGGTCCAATTACTGCTGGTGCTGTTGCGATGATTCGTGAAGCACATCCAGATCGTAATGCCTTTGAAATTAAAGCAACAATAATGAATGCGGCTAATTTAAATGTAACAAACGAGCCGTTAGCAATTAATCCTGCTTCAGAATTAGCACCTATTAGTATGATTGGCGCAGGTTTAGTTGATGTAGCTAAAGCGGTTAATTTACCGGTTGCTGCATGGGTAAATAACGCTAAGTTTAATACCAAGCAAGCAGCGCTTTCATTTGGCTTAGAAAGCATGACAGAAACTGCATCGTTAACTAAAACGGTAACAGTTAAGAACTTCTCAGCTGACGCTAAAACTTATAACTTACGTACAGAAGCGCGTTACCAGAGCGATATAGATACTGCGGCTATTAGTTGGGATTTCCCTGCATCAATTACTGTTCCTGCAGGCCAAGCTATTAATTTTGACGTAGTATTAACCGTTGATCCAGCTAAGTTACCAGAGTGGAATCTAAATAACCCATTTAGCGCAGAGGAAGTTGCAGCAAGAAGTGCAGCATTAACCTCAGTAGAGTTTGATGGTGCTTTGGTGTTTGATGATGCCAGCACAGATACTGACCATGATTTACACCTTGTTTATCATGCAATGCCTAAAGCTGCTACTGAGCTAAGCGTTTCATCGCAAATCGTCGATAGTGAAATGGCTCTTGTTGTTACAAATAGTGGTCAAACTGAAATTATGCCACAAGCAGAAAGCATTGTTGCAGTGGGTGTTGAGAAAACATTTGCAGAAGCTGAATTTAATATTCTAGCAACTACTTTCTCGGCGTTTAATGCAGAGTTTTGTGACTCAGGCATATTTGTTACCTCATCGATTCAACTACGTGACCCACTAACGCATACCTTCCAAGCGGGTTACAGATTAGAAATTGATACCGATAATGACGGTGTAGCAGATCAGTTTATGACAAACTTAAACGACCGTGGCCGCGATACAGCGTTCCCTGGGCGTAGCCGTACGCTAATTGGTGAGACAGATGGCGCGGGTAATGATTCATGGGCGTGGGGTACTCCGCTTTATCACTCTGCGGGAGAGGACACCATTACCTTCTCTGGTTGTTCTGAACTACTTAATATAGATGGGACACTACTAGGCGAGCAGATGAACTTTAAAGCATCTGTGGGTTATGCTGCATATCAAAGTGGTGTATTTACAGAAACTGATAGTGTTACAGGTTCAACTGTATTTGGTATGCAACCTCAAGTAGCATTTACCTCGCTTGAAACAGGTGAAGCAGTTACAACACTTAAACCAGGTGAAAAAGCAGTTGTTACAGCAAGTGGTCCATTTGCGCTAACACAGGCTTCAGGCTTAGATGTTGTTAAAGTGATGGCAGCTGCTGATTTAGAGGTTCCAGATGTTTCAGCGCCAGCGCTTGTTGGTGGTGAATTTACTGTTTCTGAAGATGCAGCAAACGGTACCGTTGTAGGTGCTTTAACAGTAACAGAGTCTGAGTTTGATTTAGCTATTTCAGAGTACTTTGTTCAGTCAAATACTCACCAAGGTTTGGGTGTTGATGCCGATGGTCAAGTTGTTGTTACTAACACAGCTTTACTGACAGGTGATTCTTCAGCCCAGATACAAGTAGTGGCAATTGATACGCGTGGTAATGTATCAGAGCCTGCAATGGTTACGGTTAGTATTACTAAAGTAGTACCACCACCGGTTGTTGTAACACCAGAGCCAGAGAAAAAATCTTCGGGTTCATTAGCTTGGTTATTACTTACTGCGCCGCTTGCATTTATGCGTCGTCGTAAGCAAAAGTAAGCTTATAACTTAATTGTTACTTAGAGGGAGCTTCGGCTCCCTTTTTATTTAGCTTCACTAAAGTAAAGGCTTTATCTTATGAAACATATCCCTTGTGTTCTAGCTATATCATCTTTAGCTATTTTAAGTGGCTGCAATCAGGCGCCCGAAGCAGTCCAAACAAACGTTATAAGTACTACAGCAGAGCAGTTACCTCAAGTTGTTGCACCTATAGCTAAAAAAGTACCGCACGCCATGACTATTCATGGCGATACCCGCATTGATAATTACTATTGGCTGCGTGACGATGAACGCAAAGCAGCCGATGTTATTAGTTACCTTGAGGCTGAAAATAGCTATACAAATACCATGCTTGCTCATACTCAAGCGCAGCAAGCTAAACTTTTTGCCGAGCTTAAAGGGCGTATTCAAAAAGATGACGATTCAGTACCGATAAAAAAAGGTGATTATTATTACTCGTCGCAAACTCGTGGCAATAACGAGTACACTACTTATGTGCGTAGCAGTGACTTTTCAGGAGCTAACCAACAGGTTATTTTAGATGTAAATGAACTTGCTAAGGCTCATGACTATTATGCTATAAGTGGTTTAGATGTGAGTCCAAACGGTAACTTAATGGCTTACGGTGAAGATACTCTCAGTAGACGTATTTATACCGTTAAAATTAAAGATTTAAGCACCGGGAGGCTACTCCAAGATACGCTTGAAGGCACAAGTGGTAACCTTGTTTGGGCAAACGATAACAAAACACTGTATTACATTAAAAAAGACTTACAGACTTTGTTAGGCTACCAGGTTTATCGCCATACTTTAGGTACGCCGCAGGCCAATGACGAACTAGTTTACGAAGAAACAGACTCAAGCTATTACACCGGGTTAAGTAAAAGCAAAGACGGTACTGAAATTTATATTTGGCACAGTAGTAGCACTGCATCAGGTATGTCGGTGCTTAGCGCAAATAACGTTAAAGCAATGCCTCAACGCTTAATTAAACGCCAAGCGAATCTTGAGTATAGTATTTCTAAATTAGGTGAGAGTTATTATATTGTCACTAATTTAAATGCGGTTAATTTTCAGCTAATGAAAGTCGCTATTAATAAAGCACATGATCAAGCAAACTGGCAAACGCTGATCCCAGCACGTGATGATATAAAGCTAGAAGGGATAGAGTTATTTAATGACTATTTGGTTTACCAACAGCGTGAAATGGGGCAATCGCGACAAATAATACGCAATTTAAGCACTAATCAAGAGCAGTTATTATCTTTTAACGACAGTGCCTACACTATTAGTGCTTATGGTAATAACGATATAAACAGCAATAAGTTACGTGTTTACTATACGAGCATGACCACGCCGGGTTCATCTTACGATATAAACCTAAAAACAACGGATAAAACGCTTTTAAAACAACAAGCTGTGCTAGGCAACTTTAATGTTGATAATTACGCATCTGAACGTATATTTATTAACGCCCGCGATGGTGTAAAAGTCCCCGTAAGCTTAGTTTACCGTAAAGATAAATTTAAAAAAGATGCGACGAACCCATTGCTACAATATGGTTATGGCTCGTATGGCGCCACTATGGATCCAACTTTTTCAAGTGCGCGTTTAAGTTTACTTGATCGTGGTTTTGTGTTTGCTATTGCCCATGTTCGAGGCTCGCAAATGTTAGGTCGTCCCTGGTATGACGATGGTAAATTACTTACTAAAAAGAATACGTTTAATGACTTTATAGATGTGACTAAAGCACTGGTAGAGCAAAAGTATGGCGCTAAAGACAAAATATTTGCCCAAGGCGGTAGCGCTGGTGGCTTATTAATGGGCGCAGTAGCAAACCAAGCTCCTGAACTTTACAAAGGTATGGTTGCCGCAGTACCTTTTGTGGATGTGGTTACAACCATGCTTGATGAAAGTATTCCACTAACAACTAACGAATATGGTGAGTGGGGAAACCCAAATGAAAAAGAATACTATGAGTACATGCTATCTTATTCGCCGTACGATCAAGTGTCTAAGCAAGCGTACCCTAATATGCTAGTAACTACGGGTCTGCACGACTCGCAAGTACAGTATTTTGAGCCAGCAAAGTGGGTTGCTAAGCTGCGTGACTATAAAACAGATGACAATAAGTTACTGTTTAAAATTGATATGGAAGCAGGGCATGGCGGTGCATCAGGGCGCTTTAAGCGCTTAGAAGATACCGCGCTAAACTATGCATTTATGCTCGATTTAATGGGTATTAAAGAGTAAGCAAAGTACAACCATTGAGTAATAAGCTAAAGGCATCATTTAAAAGTGATGCCTTAATTTATTACTAAGTTAGCTTTAGTTACTAAATAAGTTTATAAACTGAGTTATAGTTATGAGATACACACTTACACTCACGCGAAAATAGTAAATATAAGGATAGCGTTATGCATGATGAGCAACAGCTGGAACCCGTCAAAAAAGATGACCGCACATGGGCAATGCTTTGTCATTTAAGTGCCTTGTCTGGATTTATTGTGCCATTAGGCTCTGTAATTGGGCCGTTAATTGTGTGGTTAATAAAAAAAGATGACATGCCGATTGTTGATGTTCATGGCAAAAAAGCACTCAACTTTCAAATCACTATGATGATTGCTTACCTTGTGTGTTTTCTTTTAATGTTTGTTGTTATTGGTGTAATTTTACTGCCAATAGTCGCTATATTTTCGTTTGTAATGGTGATTATTGCCGCGGTTAAAGCCAATGATGGTAAAGAGTTTGACTACCCGTTGAGTTTAAATTTGATAAAATAGCAATGTCGGTTTGTTAATAGCGTATTTTAAACCCAGCTTTTGCTGGGTTTATTTTTTATTTACTTCCTATTGTTAAGGATACTATGCTTTATCTCACGCTATTTTTTAGCGCTTTTATATCGGCTACTTTATTGCCCAGCTCGTCAGAGGTGGTAATGGTAGCTATGATGACCCAAGGTAAAGTAAATTTATTGTTGTTATGGCTAGCTGCCACTTTGGGCAATGTATTAGGGAGCTGCGTTAATTACTGGTTGGGTACTCAAGTACTGCGCTTTAAAGATAAAAGCTGGTTTCCAGTGTCAGAGCAGGGGCTTGAAAAAGCACAAAAGCAGTTTAATAAATACGGTGTATATAGTTTATTATTTGCCTGGCTACCTATAGTTGGCGATCCGCTTACCGTAATAGGGGGAATATTTAAAGTGCGTTTTAGTACGTTTTTATTGTTGGTAACACTAGGTAAGGGGGCACGCTACTTAGCCGTTATCGCCCTTACCTTAGGTGTCGAAAAGCTTATTTAAGCTTTCTTATTTATTCTAAATCAATTGATCCACACGTATTATTTAGCCCAATCTAACGTCAAAGACACAGAATCGGCAAAGCGTAATGCATGCGGTTTATCTACGCGAGCCTTAGCATAATGAACACTTGGGTGTGAATGACAAACAGCAAGAATTTCAGCAACCAGTTTTTCGAGTAATAAAAAGTCGCCTTGTTCTACTAAAGTGATTACTTCTTTGGTAATTACTTTGTAGTTTAGTGCTTGATCTACTTCATCGGTTTTACAGGCGTCGTGTGCAGGGTAATGAATTTCTAAGTTAATCACTACATCCTGCTTTTTCTCGCGCTCTTCTTGGTTAAAGCCAATAAAAGTACGCAGTCGTAAATTGGTTACGTTAATAATTGCATTAGCCATAAGTTAGCCTTTTATTAGCTGCAAAAACTCATTACGTGTTTTTGGATCGGCTCTAAAGTTACCCAGCATTACAGAGGTACGCATACTTGAATTTTGCTTTTCTACGCCGCGCATCATCATACACATATGTTTAGCTTCAACAATTACGCCAACCCCGGTTGCACCCGTTACTTCTTCAACGGCTTTAGCAATTTGATGAGTTAGTTGCTCTTGAATTTGAAAACGACGGGCAAACATGTCAACAATACGGGCAAACTTAGACAGTCCCAATACTTTGCCATTGGGAATATAAGCGATATGACAACGGCCAGTAAAAGGTAATAAATGATGCTCACACATAGAATAAAGCTCTATGTCTTGTACTAATACCATGTCGTCTGCATCTGAGGTAAATACGGCGTTATTAGTAATTTCTTCTAATGTTTGACGATACCCTTGAGT
Source organism: Pseudoalteromonas sp. SCQQ13 (assembly GCF_015864415.1). Classification (NCBI taxonomy): domain Bacteria; kingdom Pseudomonadati; phylum Pseudomonadota; class Gammaproteobacteria; order Alteromonadales; family Pseudoalteromonadaceae; genus Pseudoalteromonas; species Pseudoalteromonas sp. SCQQ13. Next base: position 35,403 of record NZ_JADYXG010000017.1, read on the forward strand.
TAGGTATTCCATTGCTTTAGCAGCACGTTTTGGCGTGTCGAGTAAGCCTTCTCTGTTAGGATCTTCCCCTACAGCGGTAATAATATTTTCATAGCTTTGTTTTAATTCGTTATGCATAAATTTCTCAGTTAATTTAGTTTGGTTTACTTTAAATGCCGACCACCATCTACAGGTATAGCGCGGCCTGTGATGTAGTGGCTATGTAATAGTAAATCAATACTATTGATTATTTCTTGGCATCCTGGTTCGATACCCATTAATGACTTTTTCAGCGTTTTAGCACGATATTGTTCATCATCATGCTCATTAAAAATAATTAACGATGGTGCAACCGAATTTACTTTAATATTAGGTGCGTACTTAGCACTGAACGACTTTGTTAAGTTATCAAGCGCTGCTTTACTTGCTGCATAAGCGACATGTTTTGGGCTACCTGTTTCTACTACGTAATCGGTAAGATGAATAATATCTGCGGGAGTATTCATCTCAGTTTGATAATTTAGTAATAACTCTGCACACAGTAAATTAATTAAATAAGGTGTTTTTGCATGAATTCGCATCATATTGTCAAACAGTTGCGCAAAGTTGGCGTTATTAGCTTCGCAGTCCCAACTGGAAGCATTATGCAAAATAGCGCGTAGTGAGTTGGTATGCTCTTTAAGTGCTTTAATAAAAGTGCTAATACCATCATCAGTACTAAAGTCTGCATAAATGCATACAGCGCCCTGCTGCTCCAGTAAATCAACTGCAGCGTGGCGAGTACGATAGGTAATAATTATCGGCTGCCCTTGTGCAATAAAATGTTTAGCTAAAGCAAGGCCAATGCGTTGCCCAGCACCTGTAATTAAAATCGGTGGTGTCATATATACTACAAAACTCTCTTTTGGCAGGGGATCAGCGTTAATACCAATTTAATTAAAATCTTACGTAATACTTTAAGCGGTCGATCAGTCAAATTACTAAGGTATCGTACGATAATTACTGTATTAAAGCTCATCGTATATAGTTGGCACTGGTTGACGCTTATGTTGCGTACGCTGATAAATAGCGCTAAGTGTTTGTTCAACCTGTTGCGTAACCGGTTTACCTTCTAAAAAGTCATCAATTTGCTCATAACTTAAACCTAACGCTTCTTCGTCGGTAAGTCCTGGGCGATCACTTTCTAAATCTGCGGTAGGTGCTTTATTAACTAATACAGACGAAGCACCTAATGTACTACCTAAAGCGCGCACTTGGCGTTTAGATAAGCCAAAAAGCGGTGCAAGGTCACAAGCGCCATCACCAAACTTGGTATAAAAGCCGGTAATATTCTCGGCACTGTGATCGGTGCCAACTACTAAACCTTGGCAAAATGCAGCAATTTCGTATTGTGCAATCATGCGTTGACGGGCTTTAACATTACCCTTAATAAAATCAATTTTTTCTTGCTCAGGGAGTGATTCACCGTTACCAACAATAGCCGCCATTGTTTGTTCGTGTAGCGCATCGGTTGCGGGCTTAATATTTACCGTCATGCGGCTGCTAGGTTGAATAAAATCAACCGCTAGTTGCGCTTCATTTTCGTCGGCTTGCACACCGTAAGGTAAGCGTACCGCAACAAATTTATAATCAGTAGTGCTTTGCTCTTGGTTAAGTTCATTAACAGCAAGTTGGCATAAACGACCGCACACTGAAGAGTCGACTCCACCACTAATACCTAATACCAAAGACGTTGCATGGGCTGCTATTAAGCGGGCTTTAATAAAGTTAACACGACGGCTAATTTCAGCATTTACATCAATAACTGGCTGCACTTTCATTGCAGCCATAATCTCGGCGCGCATGGCCAACTCCTTAGGGTTAAATAATTATTTCGCTCAGCAGAGCACTTGTATTATGTGATTTAGGGCTAACAAATTAAAGCCCTAAGTGAGCTTTAATTTTTTGTAACTCGGTTTTTAACTCGTCTACTTCGGCGAGTAACTCATTGAGTTCTTCACTTTTTAACTCATCAGTCGTTTGCTCTGCAGGGCGTGTTATTTCACTTATTGGCTGCTCGCCAAGCAAATGCATATAACGACAGTCACGTTTACCCGATTCGCGCGCGAGTTTGGTTATTATGTCATTTTCAATTAATTTATTAAGTGCAAGCTCAACGTCATCTACACTATTAAAATTTGCTAATCGTGCGCATCGCGTTTTTAATTCTCCGGGAGTTTGTGCACCCCGTAACAGTAACAAGCAAATAATTGCGCGCTGCTGCGCACTAAATTTTAAGCTACTAAACTCGGTGTTACAAAAACGGTGGTCGTATTTATTTACTCGCCCAGAAAGCCCTTCATCAATGGTAACCAGTCGAGCATTTATTAATTCATCGAGTGCAATTTGCACTTCGCTGTCGGTTAAGTTTAAAACCGGTGCACGATTTGATTTTTGATTACACGCATTAGTTAGCGCATTTAACGACAAAGGGTAGTGTTCGGGAGTTGTACTTTGCTTTTCTAGTAAACAGCCAATAATACGCTGTTGATTTGCTGATAATTGCATAACTCATCTCAACTAATAAACTATATGATTAGCTTACACTTTTATTGAGTGCCAAGCCATTGCTGAAGTTTAGGGTGCAGTGCACTAAAATCGAGTGGCTTACTTAAGTAATCATTCATACCCGCTGCTAAGCACTTTTCTTTGTCTCCCTGCATTGCATTGGCTGTTAAAGCAATAATAGTTATGTTTTGATAATGCTTACCCGAGTCGCCATTTCTAATCGCTTTAGTTGCTTGGTAGCCGTCCATTTCAGGCATTTGGCAGTCCATTAAAATTAACTGGTAAGTATTAGCGGGTTGCTCATTTAGTTGCTTTATCGCCTCTCGTCCATTCTCAGCAATATCAAATGAAATACCGGCTTGTTTTAATAAAGCCCCAGCAACAACTTGGTTAATTTTATTGTCTTCTACTAATAAAACTTGTGGCTCATTTGTATTAACTAATGGCGTTTCAGTGAGTTTATTTTGTAGTTGTGCCTGTTGTTGCTGTTGTTCTATGTATTTATCATTAGCAAGAGAGTCAAATAAGTCTGAGGGTGTTAATGGCTTAAAAATCATTGAGTCTACTTTTAAACTTAGCGTAGAGTCATCTTTGGAATAGCTCATAGGTGCCATTATTATTAGCTTACAACTGTGCTTAGCTAGGTAATTTTTAACCTCAGTAATTTGCGATTGCGGCGCTTGTTCAAAAAAATAATAGTCGATTAAAATAGCATCGAGGGTTGTAGTTGCCTGATCTTTAAAATACGCACTTACAGCAGTGTAGTCGGTTAAGGTATTGGCATTTGCTTGCCATATTATCAGCTGCTTTTTAGCAATGGTTGAGTTTAATAAGCAGCTATCAATAATTAAAATATGTTTGTTTTTAATTAAATGGCTAGGTAGGTCTTGCTGCTTACTTAATTTAGGTTTTATTTTTATTGAAAACGAAAAAGTACTGCCTTCGTTTAGCATACTGGTTACGCTTACTTCACCTCCCATCAGCTCACATAACTGTTTTACAATAGCGAGCCCTAAGCCAGTGCCACCATATTGGCGTGTTGTTGAGGTATCTGCTTGGGTAAATGAGTCAAATAATGTGGAGTGTTTTTCTGGCTTTATGCCAATACCGGTATCAATAATGGAACAAACTAAAGATGTACCATCGGTTGTTTCATCAATTTTTGCGGTGACTACTATTTTTCCGTTAAATGTAAACTTAACCGCGTTACTAATTAAGTTACTTAATATTTGTCGTAACCTATTAGGGTCGCTAACTATTTCGCTGACGGTGATGAGGGTTGCATCTAAAATTAAGATGGTATTATTTTGCTCCGCTTTAAGCGCAAATGATTCAACAACCTCACCTAACAAACGTGGTAAATTAAATTGAATTTTTTCAATATCTAATTTACCAGCCTCTATTTTAGAAAAATCTAAAATATCGTTAATAATATTCAGTAATGATTGCGCCGACGACTGAGCAAGCTCTATGTGGTGCATTTGTTGTTGATCTAACTTTGTGTTTTTAACAATATTAAGCATCCCTAGCACGCCATTCATAGGGGTGCGAATTTCATGACTCATGCTCGCTAAAAACTCACTTTTAGCAGCTACAGCTTGCTCTGCGGTTTCTTTGGCGGTTACTAGTTGTTGCTCTGTTTCTATACGCTTTTGGCTAGAGTAAAGGCTGCCAATAAGTGCTGCTACAGCAATTAAAAAGCTTTCTTCGTTGTGCGCCCAAGCGCGGGTTGTATTGCATTGCTCGGCGCAAACCATACCTATGATCCCACTTCCGGCAGGAATAACTGCACACAACATGGCATTTATTTTTAGTGGCTTTAGGTAGTGCTCTTTAATTGGCATTAAAATAGGGCACTGCTGTGCATCTGCTGCACTAAATATGGCTTTGCGCTCTATGGCTTCAAAAAAATCAGGAATATCTTTTTGTAACCATGGTTCATTGTTGTTATTTGTTGTGGTGTTTATATTATGAAAGGCAATAGGCTTGAGCTGGGTTCTATTTTCGCTAAATAGCCAAATACTGGCTTGATCTACGTTGAGCGCCTGACAAATTGCTTGAGTAATCACACCTTTAGATTGGCTTAATTGTCCGTTTAAAATTTGATCGTTAACGGTTAAAGACGCCAAGGCTTCGTTAAATAACGATATTTTATTATTTTCTAATTCTATTTTTTTACGGGTATCAATATTTTGTAATGAGCCAAATATTCTTATACAGCGATCATTTTTATGCTCAGCTTCACCGTGCACCAATACCCAAATAATATTACCTTTAGCATCAATAACTTCAAGTTCAGCTTCGTAGCTCTCACCAAATTTAATTGCTTGTTCAATTAATTTAGCTGCTTTTTCTCGGCTTTTTCCGGGCTTAAAGTAGCCAAGATCCTTTGGCCATTGTGGTTGTTCGTCAGGTGAATATTTAAATATTTTTTTGGTCATATCAGACCAATACGCTTGTTTATTTTCTAAATTAAACGACCAAGCGCCTACTAGAGCCAGATCGCTCATAACCTCTAGCATTTTTTCATTTTGTTGTTGGCGGTTAAACATTTTTAAAAAGAATAAAAACGCCCAAATTAATAGGCCGCATATAATTATTATAGCTACACGCAAAGGCCAAATAGAAGAACTTACAGGGCTCCAGCCCTTTTTAGGAGCAACATAAAGTTGCCAATTACCGCCTTGAAAACTTAAAGAAAACTCAAGAGGATCTTGCTCTATTATGGCGGGCTCACCGTAAAAAAAATCGCCTTTTGTGCCTAAGCCATGGCGTCCTTGAATAGCAACGTTGTATTGTTTTTCGAGTTCATTAATACCTGCGTTTGCATATACTTTTTCAAGATCTAATACCACAGAAAGCAGCCCCCAAAAGGATTTATCCGCTTTATAAACAGGAACGCGAGCAATGAGTGCAGAACCACCTTGTATTAACGCTAATGGGCCAGCCATTACAATTTTATTTGTGTCTCTGGCTCTAATTGCATCGATACGTTGAGCTTCATTGTCTAAAAAGTTAAGGCCTAGGGCTTGTTCGTTACCGGCAAGCGGATAGATCATGTTAATTACCATGTCGGGTGCGCCACCAATATTTCGTAGTTCGTTTGAGGTCTCAAATAAGGGGGCAGCAATTTGCGCAAAGCGTGCTTGCTGTAAATTTGGTTCTGCGGCAACAGCAACACCTAAACCACGAATTAGCTGAATATTAGACACTAAAATAGCTTCAAGTTGTGCTCGGTAAGTGCTTACTTCAGAGAGTATTTGTAATCGGTGTGCATCTTTTGCTCGGTTATAGTTAATCCGATCAAGTACAACACTTACTAATACAATAAGAGTAAGTGATAGCCAGAAGGTCAGCTTAAAATTATGAACTTTATTATTTTTACTATTATTCATTGGCGACATTAGCTACATTTTGCTTTTATATTAGACAGTATCCACTATAGCTAATTTATTGTACAAATAAAAATGGCGCATCAGATTATGCGCCATTTTATTTTTATAATTAATAGTTTAACTAAATTACGAGTCACTAACCTCGCGTGCCCAATGCTGCTGTTTAGCTACATGGAGCTTGCGATAACCATCGAGTAATGCAGCATGCTTTGTAAAGCCAGTAAGCGATAAGCCTGGGAAGGTTAAACCGTTAAATAATTTACGGCCTTCAGCTATTTCAATTGCGAGCGTTACATTGGCAGTACCAAACATTAAGCCTAATGCATCTTGATAGTCTGCATATTCGCGTTCGTCATCGTATTTTATTTCTAAAATAGCTTTTAAACAGCGAAAGTGACGCATTGCATCTTCGTTTACTTGCCCGGTATGTAATATCCAGTCAACCCAATCAATGGCTTCTTCGTTACCTGCGGCTAGGCAAAGGTGCGCTTTTAGTTCACCAATACGCAGCGTATCCCAAGATGTATCAGGGTCGGTTACTAAACCAATAAACTCGGCAGCGCGAATGATATCGCTATGGCCCGCTTCCTCTAGTGAGTCATAAATTTCCATCCATTGCTCAACGTCGTACTGATCAAGTGATAAAAATGTTTCGCGGAACTTAGCGCCTTCGTTGTTGTTACGCCAAATTAGTTCATCAACTGGGTAAATGTCTGACATACCAGGGACTAAAATACGACATGCATATACGTTTAAGTGAGTGTAATCCATGATGTAAATATCATGCCCCATGCTATGGATTAAGTCGGTACAAAAGTTATATTCTTGCTCAGTTGTGCCGCTAAAGTCCCAATGCACAAAGTCAAAGTCGGCTTTTGCGCGGAAAAAGTCATGAGAAATTAAGCCGCTAGAATCAATAAAGTGCAGTTCAGTGTTTTCTGGAGAGGCAACTTCATCATTATCAAAAGTAGCAGGTTGGAACACATCAAGTTGATCTAAACGACGACCTTGTAATAGTTCTGTTACGGTACGCTCAAGTGCCACTTCAAATGATGGGTGAGCACCAAAAGAAGCAAATACAGAGCCATCAGCTGGGTGAATAAGGGTAACGCTCATTACTGGGTATTTACCGCCTAGAGAGGCATCGGCAATACGTAAATGAAAACCATGGCTGCGTAACTCTTCACACGCTTCATGAATTTTAGGATACAGCTTAACTACTTCTTCAGGCACGATAGGCAGACACAAGCCCTCAGTAATAATGCGGCTTTTTATAGCGCGTTCAAATACTTCGGATAAGCCTTGTACCCGTGCTTCAAATTTAGTATTGCCGGCACTCATACCGTTAGATACAAAAATATTACCAATAACGTTAACCGGAATATACACATCTTGGTTATCGCTTTGGCGGGTGTATGGCACAGTACAAATACCACGCTTAACATTACCAGAGTTAAAATCGAAAAGGTGCGATGCATTAAGTTCGCGCTCTGGGTCAAAGTAGTCCCATAAGCTTTCATCCATAATGCCCTCAGGCACTTCATCGTTTGTTACTGTAAACCACTTTTCGGTTGGGTAATGGGTAAACTCTGCATGGGCAAATTCTTCACCTAAATAAAAGTCAGCAAAAAAGTAGTTACAGCTTAAGCGTTCAAAGTATTCGCCTAATGCCGAAGCTAACGATGCTTTGTCGTTTGCGCCTTTACCATTGGTAAACATTACGCCACAGTCTTGGTCACGAATATGTACCGAATAACAGTTAGCTACAGGGTTAAGCCATAACGCTTCCTCAATATTAATATTAAGGGCTTTTAGCTTATTTTGCATAGTAGAGATCGACGATTCTAAATCGCGGTCTTTACCTTTTATAAATGTTTTATCAGTCATACTCATCTCAACTAGGGCTGCACAATATGTGGATTAGCTATTATCGTGGATTTTGAGGTTTATTTCATCCTTTGCGCCGCAGAATATGACTTTTTAATAGAAGGATAGTAAATATATGTTAATAATACTTTATTAGAATTTTTAAAGGATAGCTGGATGTTTAAAGTAATCAAGCGCTTGCTGCTGTTAGTAGTGGTTTTAGGGCTGGCCGGTACTGCGGTTGTTTATGGTGTACTTAGTTTGAGTTTACCAGCGCTTGACGGCAAAGGTCATAGCGAAGCGATTAATGAGTCGGTCATTATTTCGCGTGATGTACTTGGTCAAGCTGTTATAAAAGCACAAAGCCACAACGATGCCGCTTATGGTTTGGGGTATGCGCATGGGCAAGACCGATTTTTTCAAATGGACTTACTCAGACGTAATGCCGCTGGTGAGTTGAGCGAAATTTTTGGTAAGGCGGCGCTAGCACTAGATAAAAAAATGCGTTTTCATCAATTGCGTAAACGCAGCCAAGTTATTTTAAAAAATCTTCCTGAGTCGGATAAGCAATTACTTAAAAGCTACGCTCAAGGGGTTAACGAAGGGTTAGCGCAAATAGGTTACTCAAGCTTTGAATATTTGCTCACTGGTGCACAGCAAAGGCCATGGCAAAGCGAAGACAGCCTATTAATAATTTTTAGTATGTATCTTGATTTACAAAGTGCCACCTTTGAGCGCGACCAAGCATTAATTCAAATTGAGCAGCAATACGGCAAACATATGCTCAAATTTTTAACGCAACCTAGTCAATACCAAGCTGCGCTTGATAGCAGCCAACTAGCACCTTACAGCGCAGGCATACCTAAACTACCAATACCCAAGCAACAAACGCAGCAATCATCCACTGTGCAATCATCAACACCAGCAATGTATGCATTTAATTCTTTTGCAGCAAGCCAAGAGCGCGGCAGTAATAACTGGGCAGTTACCGGCGCATTAACTACAACCGGAGCTGCTATGCTCTCCGATGACATGCACCTAGCAATGGCGGTGCCTGTTATTTGGTACAAAGCGCAACTAAATTATGTACATAACAATGTAAAAACCCAAGTTACGGGCGTATCGTTACCGGGTGCGCCAGCTATTGTAGTAGGCACTAATAATAATATCGCATGGGGGTTTACCAATGGTTATATTGATACCGCGGATTGGGTTGCGCTTACAAGTAACAATAAAACGTGGCAAGTAGATGAGCAAATTGCATTACCTAATAATGAAGCCGAAACTTACACACTTACCCTGAGCGAATATGGCCCGGTAAAATATATTAACGGGCAAGCTTATGCACTGAGCTGGACGGCGCATCAAAGTTATGCGGTTAATATGCAATTATTACAGCTCGAACAGGCTACCGAAGTTGATGATGCCCTTGCTATAGCCAGCGATGTAGGTATTCCGGTACAAAATTTAATTGTAGTTGATAGCCAAGGCAGTGCCGCATGGAAGTTAATGGGGGGAATTCCTGGGCGTAAAACACCCAGCGAGCTTAGTGTGAAAAGTACTGATTACTCGCCGCTTTGGTTGCAAAATGAAGCGCAGCGCCCCGTGGTTAAAAACCCAGTAAGTGGACGAATATGGACTGCAAACTCACGGGTGGTAAGTGCTCAGGATAACGAGCGCTTTGGTAACGGCGGATATTCACTTGGCGCGCGTGCAACACAAGTGCGCGACCGCTTGTTTGAAAAACAAAAATTTGTTGAGGACGATTTTTATCAATTACAGCTTGATAACCAAGCACGATTTTTAATTCCTTGGCACGCTTTATTGCTCAAGCAACTCAAAGCCGGTGAAGGTAATAACGCCGCGTATATTAGCGCTGTTGAAAACTGGCAGCAGTGCGCGTGTGCAAGCTCAGTAGGTTATACCTTGGTAAAGCATTATCGCGATGAAGTGATTAATATTACCTTTAGTACGTTGCAGCAAAGCTTAAGTGAGAAAAATGGCACGTTGAGCTACGTAAGGCGTGACTTAGAACCGGCAGTTTGGCAGCTTATTAACGCGCAACCAAGCAGTTGGCTCAATCCACAATTTTCAACTTGGGAGCAGCAGCTGCAGGGGGCATTTAGTCAAACTATTGCTAAACTCAGTACGCAATACGGTAATAACATTCAAGGCTGGCAGTGGGGCAAAGTAAACGAGCTGGTTATAGAGCATCCGTTTGCTAAACAAATACCAATACTTGCCCGCTTTTTAAATATGCCAAAAACGCCAGGGTTTGGTGATAGTTACATGCCAGCAGTGCAGGGGCGTAGCTTTGGTGCTTCACAGCGCTTTATTGTACAGCCCGGACATTTAGAAAACGCCATTTTAACCGTACCTGGCGGGCAGTCGGGGCACCCGTTATCAAACTTTTATCGTGCCGGTTTTAGTCAATATATTAATGCAGAAAACACGCCATTATTACCACAAGCGCTAGTACATCAAATAATAATATCGCCAAAAGGCAAGTAGCTGTTTAGTGAACTAAGCTAGAGCTTGTTTATCTTTCGAGATTAAATTTACAGCCGTATGTTTGGTTTTTAGGTAAGGCAGAGTCTATGTCGTGTAGTTATTCTTCATAAATAGACGATAATTAATTATAAATATAAGTGAGCACTAAAATGAAAAAATTACTTCCCGCATTAATCACTGGTTTGTTGTTAAGTAGTGCGGCTTATGCCGATGAAAGTGTAGTTAAAACGCAAAAACTGAGCGAGCATATTTATATGCTACTTGGTCAAGGAGGCAATATTGCTGTAAGTGTCGGCGACGATGGTATTTATATTATTGATGATCAATTTGCCAAGCTTTCAAGCGATATTAAAAAAACGATTAGCGATTTACAGCCCGGCAGTACTGAGTTTGTAATTAACACCCATCATCATGGCGACCACACCGGAGGCAACGAAAATTTTGCTAAAGCAGGTGCCCACGTTATTGCTCACGATAATGTGCATAAGCGCTTAGTAGCGGAGCATGGTGAAGGGTCAGATTTTTTACCACGGATTAGTTTTAGCCACGATTTAAAGCTGCACTTTAACAACGAACATGCTCATGTAATGCATTATCAGCATGCACATACTGACGGTGACGCAGTCATATTTTTTAACAAGGCTAACATTGTACACATGGGCGACATTTTCTTTAACTTTGGCAGCTTACCGTTTGTAGATGTAGACAGTGGTGGCAGTGTTGATGGTATTTTAGCGGCTGTAGATGACGTAGTGAAACAAATTGACGATAATACAAAAGTGATCCCAGGACATGGTCCGCTAAGCGATCGTTCAGGGCTGGTGGTGTATCGTAAGCTGGTGCAAAAAGCCAAAGATGTTATGCTTAAAGCAATGCAAAACAAGGCAAGCTTAGAGCAAGTACTTAACGCCGACCCATTGGCAGAGCTTGGCCTTGAATACGCTAGCTGGTTACCTAAAGAGCGTGTAACTACACTTTTTTATCGTAGTTTAAAACAATAAAAATGAATTAAGTAATAGCACATCAACTATTTTATTAAGCTGGGCGCATGTTCGGCTTTTTTATTCCCCATTCCTCAAGGAGTTGTGTATGACGGTAGAAAAAACCCATCTCGAAATTTGTAATTTAACTAAAGAGCAATACCCACAAATTAAAACCTTGATGGATCAAGCATACCCAGATTTAGGTGGTGCATGGCCTAGCCATACAATTTTTAGATTAATAGACCAGTTTCCAGAAGGGCAAATAGGCATTGTGGATGATGGTGTGCTGGTAGGCTTAGCATTAAGCGTGCAAGTAGACTATGCCCGCTTTTCTAACCCCCATACCTATGAAGACATAGCCGATGGTCATGACCGCGTATTTAGTGATACCGCTGGCGATGCACTGTATGGCTTAGATGTTGCGATTAGCGAAACGCACAGAGGTATGCGCCTTGGGCGTAGGCTGTACGATGCCCGAAAAGAATTGTGCCGCCAATACAACTTACGCGCTATTTTAGCGGGTGGTCGTATTCCGCGTTATTACAATCATAGTAATGAAATGACCCCAATGGAATATATAGCTAAAGTAGATCAAAAAGAGCTGTACGATCCTATCTTAAGTTTTCAGCTAGCAAACGATTTTCAAGTTAAACGCTTACTTAAAAAGTATTTACCCGAAGATCAAGAATCAGTAGGTTATGCCACATTACTGGAGTGGAATAACATATTGTACGAACCAACCGACACCGTTATTAATATAGTAAAGTCGATTGTGCGTGTAGGTGCGGTGCAGTGGCAAATGCGTAAGGTGGAGTCGGTAGAGGAAATGCTCAAGCAGGTCGAGTATTTTGTTGATACGGTTTCTGATTATCAAAGTGACTTTATTTTATTCCCTGAGTTTTTTAATGCCCCGCTAATGGGCTTAACTGAGCAAGTTAATCAAACCGAAGCGATCCGCAATTTAGCCGAGTACACAGAAACCTTTAAAAATGCTATGTCGCGTATGGCAATTGAATACAATGCCAATATTATTACCGGCTCAATGCCAGTAGCCGACGGGGATAAAATTTATAACGTCAGTTATTTATGTCACCGCAGCGGTAAAATAGATGAGCAACGTAAAATTCATATTACCCCGCATGAGCAAAATGACTGGGTTATTCAAGGCGGCGACAAAATAGCGGTATTTGAAACTGATGCTGGGCGTGTTGGTATTCAAATTTGTTACGATGTTGAGTTTCCAGAACTATCTAGAATTATGGCCAAAGAAGGCTTAGAAATTTTATTTGTACCTTTTTGGACTGATACTAAAAATAGCTATTTACGGGTACGTCATTGTGCTCAAGCACGCGCTATTGAAAACGAATGTTATGTGGTTATAGCAGGCTCTGTTGGTAACTTACCAGAAGTAGAAAGCCTAGATGTACAGTTTGCACAATCGGCAGTACTTACACCGTCTGACTTTTCATTCCCACATGATGCAACACTCAATGAGGCAACCACTAATACCGAAATGTTGTTATTTAGTGACCTTGATATGGATAAATTAAAAATTCTTCACAGCGAAGGGACAGTACGTAACTTAAAAGATCGACGTGAAGATTTATACGACATAATGCTAAAAAAAGTGAGCGACGATAAAAAGGTTAGTGCGGATAAGCAAAAAAGTAGCTTTTAATCACTACAAAATAGGTAGCTTATTAAAGTGTGAGCTGGTTAATTATCATTAATCTTGTTTATTGCTGTTAATGAATAAATTAGCTCGCTAAAATACCGCAAATTTTTAATAGAGTGAGTGCTTTAAGTGGCTTGGATGTATTTAATAATTGCGGGCTTGCTTGAAATTGGCTGGCCAATAGGCTTAAAAATTTCGCAACAAAGTGACAGCCGCTGGTTAGGTATTGGCATTGCGGTTGCATTTATGGTGGTTAGTGGTTTTATGTTGTGGCTAGCCCAACGTGATATTCCTATGGGTACATCTTATGCGGTATGGACAGGCATTGGCGCTGCTGGCACATTTATTGTGGGCATTTTGTTTTATGGTGATGCCGCCACTTTTGGCCGTATTGCCGGTGTATTAATGATTATTTGCGGTGTGATCACACTTAAAATAAGTCATTAAAAAGTAAACTCAACGCGGTTTAATCAAAAAAGCGCAGGCTTTTAATCCTGCGCTTTTTTTTGCCAGTAATTAATTGGGCAGCATGACTAAAATAGCGGCAACAGCAATAAGTAATAACCCGGCGCTGTCTTGTTTTTTAAGCGGTTGTTTTAGCCACAGTACGGCAATGAGTATGGTAAAAAACACCTCTATTTGGCCAAGCGTTTTTACATAGGCAACATGCTGCAAGCTCATGGCGCTAAACCAACCAATAGAGCCCACACAGCTAAAAATACTAATCGCGACAGTTGTGCCCTTATATTGCCAAAGTTTACTGAGGGTGTGTGGCTCTTTTAATAATAAATAACCCAGCAATATTAGAGTTTGTAAGCTAATAACAAAAAGCAGTACCCAAGCAGCAGAGTGAGGAAATAATAGCCCTGAATTTAAACTGCCCTCACGTACCCATAATGAAGTAAGCGCAAAGCAAGTACCGCACGCAAGCCCTAATAAAGCTGTTTTGGCATCGAAGCGTTTAATGCTGGTTATACCGCTCATTAGCAGTACGGCAATAGCCCCTAAAAATACCCCCAACCAACCCAATAAGGTTAACGCCGAGCCAAAAAATAATACTCCTAAAATAGCGGCAACCAAAGCCTCACTTTTTGCAAGCCCAGCGCCCACAGCGTAATTATTCATTTTAAATAATTTAACCATTAAGCCAGTAGCAAGAATTTGCATAATACTTGCGCCAATAATAAAGCCCCAAAAAGCATTATTAAAACTAGGCATAGCGGTATCTTGGTATTGATATAAACCATACAAATACACAGCAGCAATAGGGCCTGCAACAATAAAACGCGATAGAGTAACGCCAGCTACGCTCACATTACTACTTAACTTACTTTGTAGTGCATTGCGCCACGCCTGCATAAAAGCGGCTAAAAAAGTGAAAAATACCCAAGTCATAATAACAATACAAAAATAATAGAGGGCGATAAGTTAACAAGGTATACAAAGTAAAGCGATAGTGCTTTAGGCTCAGCTGCGACAATATGCCGCAGTTTAACTGCCGTAAATTAGTTTATAGTTGGCTTGATGTTACTGTTTAGCCGTCAGGTGCTTATCTGGCGGCTTTTTTATAGTGGGTGTGTTATTTTAAATAATTAACAATAACAAAGAACCGTACTATGACTATTTTAATCGCTTGTGCTTTATTGGCCGTTGTAATGCCTTATTTAGCAAGAATACCCGCAGTAATCGAACTTAATAAATTGGGCGGCTACGACAACAAGCATCCGCGCCAACAACAAACTCAATTAACCGGTTTAGGAGCGCGCGCTTTAGCTGCACACCAAAACTGTTTTGAGTCGTTAGCAGTATTTGCCGTTGCACTTGCGGTGGTATTAGGCACTAATAATGTTAATGCGGTAACCGAAACCTTGGCGATGAGCCACATTGTAGCGCGTGTTTTATTTTGTGCTTTTTACTACCTTAACCTAGATATTATGCGCTCAATTATGTGGTTTGTTGGTATAAGTACAGCTATTGCAATGATTGCAGTGAGCTTTTAAATTTATTTTAAAACCCCAAAGCGTTTTAAAAGGCGCTTACTTTATAATATCGCTTTTATTAATTGCAATATATTGCCCTTGGGCAAGGTTTAGCGTTTGCAGGGTTAGCTCGCTAATTTGCTCGCGATACAAGTCAATTACCTTGTAACCACAATAGTGTGCCATTTTTCTAATTTGCCTATTAAGCCCTTGCTTTAAAATAATACTAAATTGTTTGTCTGCTATTTTTTCAACGCTACAGGGCAAGGTTATTTGCTTATCTACCGGTACACCTGCGGCCATTTTTGTACAAAACTCGGCATCAATGCTTTTATTAACGCTAACTAAGTAACGTTTTGGCTGGTGGAAGTCGGGATGAATTAGTTGGTTACACAACTCACCATCGTTGGTTAATATAAGCAAGCCACGGGAGTCTTTATCAAGACGGCCAATAGGGTAAACCCGCGTAATAGTAGGCAGGTGGTGATAAAGGCTAGCAGGGTCATTCTGATCAAGCTTGCAGTCAATACCTACAGGCTTATGATAAGCAAAATAAATTAACTCAGCAGTGCCTTTAATAATTTGCCCGTTAACTGTTATTTGGTCTTGCTCATCAACATGGTCAATATGATTAGCCGGGCGGTTATTTACTATCACTGCACCTTCGTCAATTAAGCGTGAGGCTTGTTTACGCGAGCAAACACCAGCATGGGCAATGTATTTAGCGAGTCGAATTTTGGTGCTCATAAATGGTTGCTGTTAGTCATTGGCAAAAGTGTGCAGCAGATTATAGCAAAGCTGCCAAGTAAACATTACTGAAGGTGGGTAAATAGCTATAAATTTAGTGTTAGGCGCTACAGAATATGCATTTTTATAAGCAGCTGTTGGTTTAATAATTTTTAATTTTATAAATATTAGAGGCGTTAATGTATCAATTATATGCAAATAATGACGATTGCTTAAATCAGGCGCTTCGTCAAAAAATAGTGGCGTTTAATAGCGCGCATTTTGATGCTGAGCGTATGCCTATGGGTTATCAGTTTTTAGACGCACAAGAGGAATTGGTCGCTGGAATTAGTGGCTGTGTATTTGGTAATTGGTTGCAGATAAATTGGCTTTGGTGCAGCGAGTTAGTACGTGGCAATGGCTTGGCGACTAAGTTATTAGTCGCACTTGAAGCGGCTGCAGTTGAGCTTGGGGCAACGAGGGGGCAGCTCGATACGCTTGATTTTCAAGCCAAGCCTTTTTATGAAAAGCACGGTTACCAAGTTAAGTATCAACTTAATAATTATCCGCGCACGGGTACTCGCTATTTTATGGAAAAATCGCTTATTTAACCCTTGCAGGGTGATTAAATAGCTTTAAGTGGCTCGCCAGTAAAGGTTACGCCTAAAAACGGGGTCACTTCAGGAGCAAGCATAAAGGTGCGAATATTCATATGATCGCTACCTTTGGGGTTGTTAAGCACATCTTGATGATAAAACTGACCAAAGCAATCGAGCGTATTTTGTTTACTAAGTTGGTTTAGTTTTGCAAAAGCGAAAATTTTGCAAGAACCATTGTTCTCGCTCGCAGCACTAAGTAAACCATGATTATTAAATGCGCAAGGGGTGAAGCGGTAATGTGTATCGATAATTGCCATAGTGTCGGTAAATTCGATGCTTTTTGGCTCATTTGCCAATTTTTCTAGGTAGTCACTTAGAGTCACTTTCTGTCCTTAGGATTATTTTTATACTTAACTCTAACCTATCTGTTTACTGATTTATATTAAACTAGTACACGTGCACTTAAATTAAGTGTGATAAGGCATTAATGTTAGTTATTTCAATATCGGCAAGGCCTTTGTAAGTATAGTTGGCAGCTTGGTTATTTAACCATACAGATTGGCAGCCGGCATTATTAGCGCCTTGCACGTCGCTATCTAGGCTGTCACCAATGTGTAAAATAGCTTTGTGTGGCACCTGTAAATGTGTAGCTGCTTGATCAAACAAGTTATTGTGCGGTTTAGCTTTACCGTGTAAACCCGCTTGCAGTACCAAGTTAAATTTATTATTTAAATTAAACTGGCTCACATCGGCATTGCCGTTGGTTATGGCTATAAGGGTAAAGCGAGTAGCGAGCTTATCGAGTAAGTTCAGTACGTCATCGGTCACGGTTATATTACTGCGAGCTTGAGCAAATACCTTGTACGCAGCACTTGCAAAGTGTTTTGCGTCGTCGGCATTAAAGCCTTGCTTAGCAAGAAGTAAGCCCAGTGTTTGCAATCGCCACTGCGTTACATCTTCAATTAATTTTGGCTGCTGTTGCAGTGCACAATCACGACAATGCAGCCATTGCTGCAAGCCCTGATGTTGATAACCCGGCAGGGTATTTAAATAATCAGTTTGCGCTTGTACGGCGGCTTTTATAATTGGGCGATTGTCGTAAAGGGTATCGTCTAGGTCGAAGCTTAATACCGACACAGGTGCAATGGCACGATTAAAGCGGATCATATTATGGTTTCCTAATCAGTTCGCTTTTTTGCCCTTGGGTGCGTGTTGTCGTACACCTTGGCTAAATGCTGAAAATCTAAATGAGTATACACTTGAGTGGCCGACAAACTACTGTGCCCGAGCAGTTCTTGTACCGCGCGTAAATCGCCAGATGACTCTAAAATATGCGAAGCAAACGAGTGGCGCAATTTGTGCGGATGCACTTGCGAGCTAATGCCTTGCTTGATGCCCCATTCTTGCATTCTTAAACGTACTTGGCGTACCGAAATGCGATTTTTTTTGCTACTTAAAAACACCGCCACTTCGTCAGGGTTTGCAAATTGAGGGCGTATTATGAGCCATTTTTTTAGCGCGTTTAACGCTTTACTGCCTACCGGAATTAAGCGTTCTTTATTGCCTTTACCGCGTACTAATATTTCACCATTTGCGGCGCTTATATCTTGTAGGTTAGCACCAACTAATTCGCTAATACGTAAACCTGATGAGTACATAAGCTCCATCATGGCTTTATCTCTAATGGCCAGAGGTTCGTCGTCGGGTATTTCGAGCAAGCGTGCCATTTGATCTACATCGAGATTTTTAGGTAAAGGCTTAGCAAACTTAGGCCCTTTTATGCCTACCGCTGGGTTATGGTAATGCGCTTGTTTAGCAATATTTTTGGCTTTTAAGAATTTATATAAACTGCGAATACAACTGAGCTTTAAACTAATAGTGCGGCCACTTAATTGTTTTGAGCGCAGTGCCATGCTGTAACGGCGAATATGCTCACCCTGTACGCTAAACCAGTCGTCGCAGAGTTTACTAAAGTAAAGCGCTGCAAAGCCAAGCTGGCTGACATATTGGTTAACAGTGTGCGCTGAGTACTGCCTTTCAAATTTTAAATAGTCGCTAAATAAAGTAATAGGCGTGCGCCAGTTATCGCTTAAGTCGCTGATATTTGGCGCAGGGTTGTCAATCATGCAAGTTCCAGCAACCTTGACTGCAGAGCGACTACAAAGTCTAGTACAAAAAGGGTGTCTTGTGCGGGCTCAAAGTGGTTGGCGTTGTTGCTGGCAAAAGCCAAAATAGCAATTGGCTTGTTAATATCACCAATTAAATAAATAGCCGTTGATTGCGCCGTATCGCTAAATAACAAATCTCGTTCTTGCTGATTAATACGCCCTAAATAGTGCCCTGAATTACTCAGGCGATGCTCAACAAGTTGAGCATATTTAGTGTCGTACTTTACTAACCGACAGTCGCTAATAGCTGGATTGCTACAAATAATATCTTGTAAGTTACTGGCAAGCGCATCGAAGTCGTTATTACTGCAAAGCTGTTGATGGCATAGGCTAAATAAGCGATACACTTGCTCATTTTGTGCAGCGTATTTGCTCATGCTGGCAATTTGATTTTTTAACAACGTATTGTGCTCGCGCAATTGCCGCTGCTGAATATGCACCAAAGATGTTGCACCTTGGGCTTGTTGTTGCAGCTCAAGCTGAGCAAGTAGCTCAGGGTGCTGAATTAAAAAATCAGGGTGGTGTTGTAAATAATCTACCACTTGCTGCGCGTTTAGCTCACTCATAGTGCCACTTGTCCATCAAACACATGCTCTGCTGGGCCGGTCATACGTACTGGGTGGCCTTCACCGTTCCAGCGAATTTGTAAACTGCCACCGGGTAAGTCTACTTGTACTGTGCTGATTAATTTATTTTGAATAAACCCAATAACCATTGCTGCACAAGCGCCTGTACCACATGCTAATGTTTCGTTTACACCGCGCTCCCACACTCGTAATTTAATATGCTCTTTGGAAATAACTTGCATAAAACCAATATTAGCTCGCTGCGGAAAACGCTCATGGTTTTCAAGTAACGGACCCAAAATATCAACTTGTGCGGTAGTAATATCGTCAACTTCTAATACACAATGTGGGTTACCCATAGAAACCGCGCCACTAAAAACAGTATGCTCTTCGGTACGAATAATATAGGTCAGTTCGCGCTTGGTTGCTTTGAGTGGGATTTTACTTGGCTCAAAATTAGGATGGCCCATATTTACAGTTACTTGGCCGTCTTTTTCTATGTATAGGGTTAAATTACCCGACTTAGTAGACACAGTGATTTTGTGTTTATTGGTAAGGCCTTTCATACGTACAAAGCGGGCAAAGCAACGTGCGCCATTGCCGCATTGCTCTACTTCGGTGCCATCGGCATTAAAAATACGGTAATGAAAATCGAGATCAGGGGAGTATGGTGCTTCAACCATTAGCAGTTGGTCAAAGCCAATGCCAAAATGGCGATCGGCCAGTTTTATTATTTGATCTCGCGACAAAAAAACGTTTTGTGTAATATTATCAATCACAACAAAGTCGTTGCCTAAGCCGTGCATTTTGGAAAAATTAACTAACATAGCGCTCTAATTCGGTTTTGCTCTGCGCTAATCATGCCACAGAGCAGGGACTTACAAAAACGTTTAAGGTAAAATTTTCTCACCTTGATACAGGCTCTCTATGGTTTCGCGTTCGCGAATAAGATGATGTTGACTGCCATCTACCATTATTTCTGCAACACGCGGACGAGAGTTATAATTTGAACTCATAGTAAAGCCATAAGCACCGGCACTTCTTTGTACCAGTAAGTCGCCTTGTTTAAGTGCTAACTCGCGGTCTTTACCTAAAAAGTCACCAGTTTCGCAAACAGGGCCAACAATATCAAAGTTATGAGTAGGGGTTTCGTCGTCGCGTACCGATACCGGAATGATTTTTTGCCATGCTTGATAAAGCGCTGGGCGCAGCATGTCGTTCATGCCTGCATCAACAATAGCAAAGTACTTATCTTGGTTTTGTTTAATAAATTCAACTTGAGTAACTAAAACTCCTGCGTTAGCAGCAATGGCGCGACCGGGTTCAAATATAAGCTCAAGGTGGCGATAATTAACTAGGCGCTCAGTAACTTGCGCTGCATATTCGCTAGGGTGCGGAGGTTGCTCGTCATTATAAGTTACCCCTAAACCACCGCCTATATCTAAATGGGTAAGCTCGATGTTACACGCTTTTAATTCATCTATTAGCGTTAGTAGCTTATCAAGTGCTTCAAGAAAAGGTCTGGTTTCGGTGAGTTGCGAGCCAATATGGCAATCAACGCCAATAATGTTTAATCCAGGCAGTGAAGCGGCATGCTGATACACGCTCACAGCTGTTTGAATATCTATACCAAACTTGTTTTCTTTTAAGCCGGTAGAAATATACGGATGCGTTTTTGCATCTATATCGGGGTTAACGCGAATAGAAATAGGCGCTGCTAAATTTAGCTCACAGGCCACTTCTGAAATACGTTCTAGCTCCGAGACCGACTCAACATTAAAGCATTTAATTCCGAGCTTTAATGCATAGGCTATTTCGTCTGCTGTTTTAGCCACACCCGAAAACACCACTTTGGAGGCGTCGCCACCGGCTTTAATTACTCGCGCCAGTTCACCCTTAGATACAATGTCGAAGCCCGACCCTAAACGCGCTAATATATTGAGTACCGCAATATTAGAGTTGGCTTTAACGGCGTAGCACACCAGGGATTTATGGTTTTTAGTAGCATTAGCAAAGGCTAAATAATGGCGCTCAAAGGTGGCTCGCGAATAAACGTAGCATGGCGTACCATATTGCTGAGCAATACTTGCAATGCTTACGTCTTCAGCAAATAATTGATTGTTTTTATAATTAAAAAAATCCATTTATTGCTCCTGCTTTTTAGGTGTATTAGTTTGCTCAGTTTGAGTTGCTGGATTAGCTACGTCTTGAGGTTTATTTTGTTCTGCTTTTTGCTCTGGCAAATAGAGCGGACCGCTTTGACCACAGCCAGCTAATGCGCTTAGCAGTACAGTGCTTATTAATAGTTGCTTAAATTGTGAAGTATGTATCGCTTTCATTAGATTAATAGTGTTGCTGGCTTTATAATCGCAGAGTAACAGAATATCTAAAAAATGCAGCTATTCGCGGATGATTTTATTCCTGTTACACTAGCTGTACAAAAACGCACCCACTATTAGGCGGCTCGCCTGCAAAGGAAATTAACCATGACTGATCATGAATATCACCAATTAGCCGAAGCACTTATGTTCACAATTGAAGAACAAGTTGATGATTGTGAAGCAGATTTAGATTATGAGTCGGCACAAGGTATTTTAGAACTAATTTTTCCTGACAACAGTAAAATTGTGATTAACAAGCAAGCACCTTTACACCAAGTATGGGTTGCGACTAAGTTTAACGGACATCATTTTGAATTACGTGGTGATAAGTGGATAGATAATCGCTCTGGCGCAGAGTTTTGGCAGTTTATTAACGAGGCATCAACTCGCCAAGCTGGCCAAGACGTTAAATGGCAATCATCGTTATGAGTTTAGAGTTTGTAGAATATCCGGCTCAAGGTGAGCATAAAGCAACCGTTATTTGGTTGCACGGTTTAGGTGATTCGGGGGAAGGTTTTGCACCCGTAGCACCACAGTTACAATTACCAAATGAACTAGGGCTGCGATTTATTTTTCCGCACGCGCCTGTGCAACCGGTCACCATAAATGGTGGCATGGAAATGCGTTCTTGGTATGATATTAAATCAATAGAATTAGATAAACGTGCCGATGAGCAAGGTGTAAGAGATTCTGCCGCTAAAGTAGAGCAACTTATTAACCAAGAAATAGCCAATGGTATTGCTGCTGATAAAATTATTTTAGCGGGTTTTTCCCAAGGTGGCGTTGTAGCCTTGCATTTAGCCCCACGTTTTGAGCAAAAGCTGGCGGGTGTAATGGCGCTTTCAACCTATATGTGTGTACCAGAAAAGCTGGCAGATGAAGCACTACACACAGATTTAAATATTTTTATGGCGCATGGCAGTCAAGATAATGTAGTACCGCCTAGTGCAGGTAAAAGTGCGTTCGAAGTATTAACAGCACTTAGCATGGATGTAAGCTGGCAAGAGTACCCTATGGCTCACCAGGTTTGCGCAGAAGAACTGCAAGCTATTCGCCATTGGTTAATTGCTCGCTTAAGCTAATAATGGAGCCGCTGAGGTTAAAATGAGTCAAAAAATAGTTATTAAAGCAAATGTTAAACGCGAACCACAAGAAAGTGTAACTACACTAACCTACGAGTGGAATTGGCGTCGTATTGTGAGTATTTCTATGCTGCTACTCATGACCTCTGCTGCCGTTATATATGGCTTAACTAGCGCCGTTAGTGCCGAGCAGGACGAACACCCAAATGAGCCAGAGGATAGAGTGTTGGCGCAAAGTAACGATATAAGCCAGCGTGCTGTTACTTCATTACAAACAACGCAAGTAGAGCTAAGTACCTCGGCAACAGTTGCGTCACAAAACAGTGAAAGTGAGTTGTTAGTTGCGCCTATTAATTTAGTTGCAGAGCAAAAAGTAGCAGAGCCTGATAAAGTAGCAGCGGCAGAGTTACCCGTAATCCCGCAAGCTGAGGCTAAAAACAACTCACCAGAGCCAGTTAATATTGAGCAAGTACCTACTACCGATTTATTAGTTGATACAGATGTTGCCGCTATTAGTGATACTGCACTCTCTAGCACGCAGGGCTTTGCCCCTTTAGCGCAGCTAGCGAGTGTGGCACTTGGCGCGCAAATAGATACCGATAAAATAAGCCGAGCAGTGCTTACACGTAAAGTAAGCAAGCGAGAGCCGGTAAATGTATTTGCTGCAGATATTCGTTTAAGTCAATTTGACGAGACGTTATCGTTTTTTAGTGAGCTAAAAAACTTACAAGGCCAACAGGTAAAGCATGTATGGTTTTTTGAGGATGATATTGTGGCTGAAATTGAGTTAGATATAACATCCTCTCGTTATCGTACGTATTCGACCAAGAATATAATGGACTCGCAAATAGGCCAATGGCGGGTTGATGTAATTGATGAGCAAGGCCAATTAATTGCTCAAAAAGAATTTAGAATATTAGCTGATTGAGCCAGCTAAATTGCAATTATTAAGTGAGTATTTTTTATGACCCAAACAACAAATATAGTGCGTATTGCTACTCGTAAAAGTGCATTGGCACTTTGGCAAGCTGAATTTGTAAAGGCGCAATTAGAGCATTATCACCCAGGTATTTTAGTAGAATTAGTGCCTATGTCGACCCAAGGCGATATTATTTTAGATACCCCTTTAGCTAAAATTGGTGGTAAAGGTTTATTTGTTAAAGAGCTTGAACAAGCCATGCTAGAAGGGTTGGCCGATATGGCCGTGCACTCGATGAAAGATATGCCTGTAGAGTTTCCAGAAGGGTTAACACTACACACTATTTGTGAGCGCGAAGATCCACGTGACGCCTTTGTATCAAATAACTTTGCCAATATTGACGAGCTGCCACAAGGTGCAATTGTGGGCACTTCAAGCTTACGTCGTCAGTGTCAAATACGCGCATCACGTCCAGATCTAAAAATTCATGACCTTCGCGGTAACGTAAATACACGCTTAGCAAAATTAGATTCAGGCCAATACGACGCAATTATTTTAGCAGCAGCAGGCTTGATCCGTTTAGAAATGAAAGACCGCATTCGTGCTTATATTGAGCCTGAAGTGTCATTGCCTGCCAATGGACAAGGTGCTGTAGGTATTGAGTGTCGTACTGATGACGAAGCAATAAAAGCATTACTTGCTCCACTGGAGCACAGCGAAACACGTATTCGGGTAAATGCCGAGCGCGCAATGAACCGCCATTTAGAAGGTGGGTGTCAGGTGCCAATAGGTGCTTATGCGCTAGTTAACGGCGATCAAGTACACTTACGTGGTTTAGTAGGCGCAATCGATGGTAGCGAAATTTTACGTGATGAAGTTAGCGGCCACGTTAATGACGCAGAAAAACTAGGGGTTGAGCTGGCTAAAATGTTATTGGCTCAAGGTGCAGACAGAATATTAGCTGAAGTATATAGAGACGCGTAATGTTAAATATCTTGATAACTCGTCCCCAAGGAAAAGGCGCAGCCCTTGCACAACAACTTGAGCAAGCGGGTTATCAAGCGTCTTTATTTCCCGTATTAAAAATAGAGTATTTAACCCCCGATAGTATTGAGCTCAGCCCATTAACTAATGCCGATAAAATTATTTTTGTGTCGCAAGATGCAGTTTTGGCGCTGAGTGAATTAAAGCCAGATATTAATATAAAAGCGCAATTTTATGGGGTTGGCCAACAAACAGCCGACACTATTTATGAGGTGTTTGGCGTGCGAGCGGCTGTTCCTAAACAGCACGACTCAGAGGGGTTATTAGCGCTTAAATCGCTTGCCGATGTTGATAGCTGTAATATTGTATTGGTTAAAGGAATAGGGGGACGTCCTGATATAGCTAAAACACTAAAGCAGCGTGGTGCCTTTTTAAATAACTGCGTAGTGTATCAGCGTACTCCCATAGACCCTGAGCCTAACAACTGGATAGACCACTGGCAAAGCCAGAATGTACACGGTATAGTCATAACAAGTAATGCGGCGGTTGATGCTATTTTTAAAAACCTTGCTGCACCCCAAAGACAATGGTTACAACAGTGCCGATTTTATGTAGCTAGTGAGCGTATAGGCGCTTATTTACAGCAGCATCAGGTAAGTTCGGCTAATATACATATTGCAGCAGGAGCTAGCGATAACGCTATGTTTACCTGCATTAATCAGCAAGGTAGCAAAATGAGCGAACAGTCAGTACCGTCAACGGTAGATAAAGCAGCGCAAAAAACGACTAATGCAACAGCCAACAATGGCAAAGCTACGGCTAAAAGCGATACGCTTAAAGCAACTGATAAGGCTGACAATACTAAGCAACGAGTAAGTAAAGTCGGGAGCTTAGCACTTATTATTTCGCTAATTGTTGCCTCTGGAGTTGGCTTTGAGTTTTATCAAAAGCTCAACGCGAGCAAGACGCAAAGCTTAGCTGTTAATCAGTTAAATGAGCAAAATAAATTACTACAACAAGAGCTGCAAGCACTTAAGTTAGCTCAAGCTAATTTGCAACAGACACTATTAACGTCTGAGCAAAAAGTAACAGCTGCAATGCGCGAAAGTACTACAAAAAACCAGCAAGAACTAAAGGCTGCCTTACAACAAGCGCAGCAGCAAGGCTCGTCTTTAAATCCACAAGAAGTTACCAGCTTGCAGCGCATGGCTGAGTTTAAGTTGTGGGCCGAAAACGACTATCAAGGAACTAGCGCTGTATTAAAACGTTTAGATGCTTTACTTAGCGATCACCCCGGTACTATTACAGTGCGCCAAGCCATTACACAAGATATACAAACCTTAGATGCCATAAAACCAATTGCCGTTGAAGCTATTTATTTACAGCTTAGTAGTGTGCTGAAAAATATTGATGAATTGGTATTTAATGCGGTGAACCTGCCTGAAGAAGTAGCAAAAATTGATGACAAGGTATTAAGTGAAGATCTTAGCGATTGGCAGCAAAACTTAAAAAATAGTTGGGATCAATTTTTAGATGGTTTTATTACTATTCGTCATCGTGAAGGCGTTGCTATAGAGCCATTATTAAGTGAACAACAGCGACACCTGGTAAATCAAAGAGTTAAGCTTTATATAACGCAAGCGCAAGATGCATTATTGAGCAAGCACGCCAGTGTTTACTTTGCAGCACTAAGCGAAGCAAAACGTTTAGTGGCTGAATACTTTAAACAAGATGATGATGTTACAAAAATGGTTTTAAAGTCGCTGTCTAATCTAGAAAAAGAGCAGCTAAACTTTAACCCTAAAGTAAACTTACAAAGCACGCAGCAAGTTAAGGAGTGGGCAAAATGATAGGGTTGATCATTTTAATTATTGCACTTGTTGTGGTGTTAGCAGCAGCCCCTTTTTTATTGGACGAAAAAGGCTATGTACTAATTTCGTTTAACAACACCACAATTGAAGGCACAATAGTTTCGTTTGCCGTGCTAACAATCGCAGTATTAGTCGTTAGTTATTTAACCTATAAACTCGTGCGTTATTTATTCTCTATTTATCGCAATACTAAGCATAGTTTTTTTGCTCGTAGCCAAGGGCGCAAGCAAGCTGCAATTGAGCAGGCGCTATGGAGTGTAATTAATGACGACTATGCACAAATAGAGCAGGCGCTATCTAGCAAGGTACCCGATCAGTATCAAGATATACGTTTAGCACTGCTTGCTAAGGCGGCACTAGCTAATAATCAAACCGACAAAGCCCTTGAGTACTTATTTGATATAAACCCAGAGCAGCAACTAAAAGTAGCAAAACTATGGCTAGCTAGTGGTAATAGTAGCGCTATAGAGTCGCAACTACGGGTTATTGCAGAATCGAAAAAAGCGACAGCACTTGAGCTAAAAATTTACACCGAAGTGCTAGTGCAGCAACAACATTTTAGTGCTTTAGAAGCATTTTTACCGCGTCTTTTACGCAAAAAAGTACTAACAAATGAGCAGTGGCATCGCGTTTTTAATGCCTATTTTGCCTCATTTCCTGTTGATGAAGTAACAGCTAAATATAAGCAGTTACCTAAAAAGCTACATAGCTACGCCTACAGCGCTTATTTAACGCAAATGGCTGCTGCAGGGCAGTTAAGCGTAATTGAAAATGACTTAATAAAAATGGTTAAGCATGAAGAACAACATGCACAATTAGCTAACATATTAAGTAAAGCAACAACGGCAAATGCCCGTAAATTACAAACGAGTATTCAAGATCGACTTAAAAAAGATGAGCAAAATAACTCATTACTGCTCGCTTTGGCTTGTCTTGCTAATGCGCAAGGTGATTACGACCTAGCGGCAAGGGTGTTTGATAAAGCACTAAATAATGAAAATAAAAAACAATATATGCAGCAAGCAAAGTTAAGTTATGAAAAAAGTGCACAACTAGATAAAGCATTGGTACTTTATAAATAATGAGTTACATTTAATAAACACCATTTAATATTGCAAGGAGCAAAAGGCGATGAAAGGTTTGTTTAAATTGTCTTTTAGCTTAGCTTGCGCTTACTTTATTACAGGCTATTTTAGTAATTTATTGCTTGCTATAGATGGTTTCGCTGTGGCTTCTTGGCCCCCTGCGGGCATAGCTGTAGCAAGCTTTTTGTTATGGGGCCGTAAGTCTTTTTTAGGTATTTTTGTTGGTGCATTACTTACTAGCTTAATTCACCTTGATAATGTTGTTGATATATTAAACTGGCAAGTTTTTTTCCAAGCCGCTGCAATTGCTATCGCTGTTGTTTTTCAAGCATGGCTTGGCGCGCAAATAATAATTAAAGTTATTAAAGCCCCCCTCGATTTATCGTCACTAAAACATAGTGTACAAAGCTTAATTATAGCCGGCCCTGTATGTTGTATTATTGGTGCTAGTGTCGGCACCAGCTTACTTGTTTTTAATAATATAATTGCTCAACATGCCGCGCTAGATAGTTTTATTGCGTGGTGGATTGGCGACAGTATTGGGGTGCTCATTTTTACGCCATTGATGCTGGCTGCATTTAATTACTCAGTGATGCGATACCGGCTACAAGTTATCCTGCCTTCTTTACTTATTTACATTCTTATTAGTGTTAGCTTTTATGGTGCTGCCAGTGTTAAAAAAGAAAAAAACATTCAAAAACAAGAGATAAAAACATTAGCTGTACAAGACTCAATTACTCATAAATTAGATGAAATCTCTGCACACTTGGCTTTACTGGCTACTTTTTTTTCGAGCAGTGAAGATGTGAGCTTTAAAGAGTTTCGGCAATTTACGGCAAAACAGTTAAGCTACAGCGAAGAAATATTGGCGTTTGAATGGGTACCGTATGTTCCTAAAAGTGCGCTGTTAGAATATCAACAAATGACGCAACTAGCCGATGTTGAACATTTTTTTGTAAAAGAAAAATCACCAACCAACCAATGGCAAGCCGTTGCTGAGCGAGATGTATATTATCCAATTAGGTACGCATACCCATTAAAAGGCAATGAAGATGCTATTGGCTTTGATTTAGCATCAAACGACTTTATGCAAGAGGCATTAAATAAGTCAAAAACGCTTAACGAAATGGTCATTAGCCAACCGGTTAAGTTGGTGCAAAATCAGGCTGAGTTAGGGGTGTTATTTTTGCATCCTGTATTTGGAAGTATAGAGACTGAAGATGACTTTAAAGGTTTTGCCGTTGCGGTAGTGAGCTTAAAAAAACTATCGCAGTCGTTGCTTTTTGATCATGAAAACTTAGTTACAGCAAGCTTTTTAGATATTAACAATACCAATAATACCCACGCTATTTATATTGCCAACAACGAGTCAATGGACTTGTTAAAGTCCTACCAGCTACTCATTGGTAACCGTATGTGGCAGGTTGAGTTACACGAGCCCTTAGTTACAACCTCCTGGTTAATATATTGGTTGGCACAAATAGTGGGGATGCTGTTTGTTTGGTTACTGGTAGCATTTTTAATTTCTGTTACAGGCACAAATGTTCAAATACGCGAGCAAGTTGCTAGGCAAACGCGCACATTACGCCAAGAAAAGCAAAAAGCTGATGAAGCGAGTCAAATAAAAAGCCAGTTTTTAGCGAATATGAGCCACGAAGTGCGCACGCCAATTAATGGTATTAAAGGCTTACACTACTTAGCGTTACAACAAAATGATTGGCAACAAGCCCGTACTTACATAGAGCAAGCTGATGGTGCGTTAGGGGTGTTACTTAGAGTATTAAATGACTTACTCGATTTTTCTAAAATGGAGGCAGGTAAACTTGATTTAATGCAAGAACCCGTAGATATAGGGCGCTTGGCTGAAGAGATAATTAACTTAATACAATTTGAAGTAAATGTTAAGTCGTTAGAAATAAAGCTAGATTATGATAAAAATACAAACTTGATGATTAACACCGATGCTATTCGTTTAAAGCAAGTGCTACTAAATTTACTCAATAATGCGGTTAAATTTACTGCTCAAGGGAGTATTACACTGAAAATTTGGCAATCGAAAACCATGACCTATTTAAGTGTAAGCGATACAGGTATTGGTATTAGTAAAGAGGCACAAAAGAAATTATTTAGGCCTTTTGCTCAAGCAGATAACTCTACGTCACGCCAATATGGCGGTACAGGGTTGGGCCTCAGTATTTGTAAAAAGCTAGTTGAGCTTATGGGTGGCGCTATAGATTTAAAAAGCACTGCAGGGCAAGGTTCAACATTTACCTTTAGTTTACCGCTTAACTCCCCTTTACCTAAAGTAGAGAAAAGTGAGCAAAGCTTTAGTGACGTGGAAATAGAAAACGTATCATTTGCGAACAGCGCAGTACTTTTAGTTGAGGATAACCCGTTAAACCAACATGTAGCCACTGCCATTTTAAAAACCAAAGGGTGTGTTGCTGATATTGCTAATGATGGCTTTGCCGCAATTGAAATGTTAACTGAAAAAAGTTACGACATTGTCCTTATGGACATTCAAATGCCCAAAATGGACGGCTTACAAGCAACCAAGGTAATACGTAATGAGCTAGGCTTATTAGATTTGCCTATTATAGGTTTATCGGCTAATGCCCATGATGACGATGTTAAAAAAGCGCTTGCCTGTGGAATGAATAGCTATATAACGAAACCAATAGATGCGAATATTTTGTTTAAAGCTCTTTGGCATTATTTAGCGGCGATAGAAAAATAAAATCATCTGCTTTTTTGCATAAAAAGCAGACATATGGCCTCAAAAGTATATTTTAAATAAACTAGACTTGAATTATTACTATAGCTGCGTATTATGCGCGCAATTTTAACCTAACTGAGTTGCTACTATGATCAATAGAAAACTACCTTTGCTAGATATTCATCGCCATTTAGATGGTAATGTACGAGCGCAAACCATATTAGAACTTGGTCGTCAGTTTAATATAACTTTGCCTGCTGATAACGTTGCAGCACTTATCCCTCATGTACAAGTCATTGATCCTGAGCCAAACCTGATGGCATTTTTACAAAAATTAGATTGGGGTGTAACTGTATTAGGTGACTACGATGCTTGTAGACGTATAGCGATTGAAAATATTGAAGATGCACAAGCCCAAGGGCTTGATTATGTTGAGCTGCGCTTTAGCCCTTACTACATGGCACAAAGCCAAGGTTTACACCCTCAAGGTGTGGTTGAGGCGGTAATTGATGGCATTAAGTCGGCAACCAAAGGCGCTAATGTAAAAGCTAATTTAATTGGTATTTTATCACGCACTTATGGCGTAAAAGTTTGCCAACAAGAGCTTGATGCCTTACTCGCTTTTAAAGACGATTTAGTGGCTGTAGATTTAGCCGGTGATGAAATTGGTTTTCCGGGTGAGTTATTTGTAGAGCATTTTAAGCAAGTACACGACGCATACTTAGCAGCAACAATTCATGCCGGTGAAGCACTAGGTGCCCCAAGTATTTGGCAAGCAATTAACGAGCTAGGTGCGAGCCGTATAGGCCATGGCGTTAAAGCAATTGAAGATATTGAATTAATGAACTATCTGCGCGATAAGCGTATTGGTATTGAGTCGTGCTTAACTAGTAATATACAAACCAGTACCGTAAATGATTTAGCTCAGCATCCGCTAAAACAGTTTTTAGATCATGGTATTTTGGCTTGTATTAATACCGATGATCCAGCGGTTGAAGGTATTGAAATTGAACACGAATACTTAGTGGCAGCGCCACAAGCTGGTTTATCACAAGCCGATATAGAAAAAGCGCAAGCTAATGCGCTTGAAATAGCCTACTTAAGTTACAGCGATAAAAAAGCACTGCTAACAATGGCAAGTACGCGCTAATTTAATATTATTAGTATAAAAAATGCCGCTATTAATAGCGGCATTTTTGTATCTAAGCAACCAGAGTTCAGGTGAAGTATTTATAAATTAGTGTTTTTAGTGTGTTTGACAAGCTAGGTAGTTATCGTAAAGGGCTTTGAGAATATCGGCTCTGCTGATCATTCCTATTACTTTTTCGCCGTCAACCACAGGGTAGTTTTTCGGTTTACCGGGTCTCATTTGCTCAGCAAGTTCAATAATGTTGGTGTCGCCATTTACAGTCACGACTTCTGTTTGCATTAGTTGCGATACTTTCACCACCCCATCACAAAAATAACTGCTTTGCATGAGTGGTTTAAGCAGCTCTTGCTCAGAGATAAAGCCAACTAAAAATTTATTGCTATCGAATACTGGGGCACCAAGTAATTTAAATTTTTGCAGCTCTGCAATGGCAGTGGTCATTTCGGTATCTGGGGTAATGTTTGGCAACTTGTGTTGCATAAAGTCTTTTACTTTTGTATTTAGCATATGGGTCTCTCCCGCTGAATGTTCTATACAAAGTATGGTTTATAAATCGACTTTTAGGAAATTGTTTATGTTGATGATGTTGATAGATTTTAACTATTAATTATTTATTGTTATAAAAATAATTAAGGCACCTATTTAGATGCCTTAATATTTGAAATGAGAGCGTTAAGTGCAATTATTTAATAAATGCAAACGCATCTGCGTACATGTTTTCGCGAATAGCACCATGAGCAATAAAATCGTCACGAACTATGCCTATCATGTCAAAACGTCCAGCCATGTAAATATCGTAAGGCGCTAGCGATACTATATCTTGCATTACGGCTTTGTGTACATAACCGGTATGTCCTTGCCAATCAGCCGATGGGTTTTCTACTACCGGAATAAACTGAAAGTTTTTGTGGCTATCGGCCCACACTTGCATTTCGCGGTGTGCATAAAGTGCCGATTCTTCTCTTACGCCCCAGTATAATAATACCGGGCGGTCGCAGCTAATTTCAGCTAGGTGATCAGCCATTGATTTTGCATATGAAAACCCAGTACCGCCAGCAAGTAAAATAATTGGACGTTCACACTGTAAACGAAGTTGCGATATACCTAAGCCTGCTTCTATCTCTATTAGCTGCTTTTCGTTAAGTGCATTGCGTAAATGTTCAAGCGACTGCATTGCATATGTATCGGTTCCCGAAGCGCCAATATGTAACTCTATTTGATCGCATTG
The DNA here is from genome assembly GCF_015864415.1 of Pseudoalteromonas sp. SCQQ13. NCBI lineage: Bacteria > Pseudomonadati > Pseudomonadota > Gammaproteobacteria > Alteromonadales > Pseudoalteromonadaceae > Pseudoalteromonas > Pseudoalteromonas sp. SCQQ13. The sequence continues at coordinate 67,813 of NZ_JADYXG010000017.1, forward strand.
TGAAGGGCGGCTGGCAATCGAAAATGCACGCTTGTCATTTTCGCTCAATACAAGATGCATGTATTGGCCTGCTTCAAACGAAACCGGTTGTTGTGGTTTTAAAATTACTTTATGAACAAATTCTGTAAGTGGGCTGATAGCAACAACTTCAGCTTTTAATGTTTGCATTTTTTACCTTTTAGCAGCGCTTTTCATAGCAGATACGCAATAGAATGTGTTGATTCTAGCATATCTGCAGGGTTGTTTTATAGCCTATTGGTCTAGGATATTAGAGAATGTTGAGGCTCTGCCAAATGTCGTCTACGCGATCTTTGGTGGCTTTATCCATCTCAATCGGCTCGCCCCATTCACGGTTTGTTTCGCCAGGCCATTTGTTCGTTGCATCCATACCCATTTTAGAGCCAAGGCCAGAAACCGGTGACGCAAAATCTAAATAATCAATTGGTGTATTTTCTATTAAAGTGGTGTCGCGGGCGGGATCCATACGCGTAGTAATTGCCCAAATAACATCTTCCCAATCTCGGGCGTTAATATCGTCATCGCACACAATAACAAACTTGGTATACATAAATTGACGTAAGTAAGACCACACTCCCATCATTACGCGTTTTGCATGACCAGGATATTGTTTTTTCATGGTAACAATAGCCATGCGGTACGAGCAGCCTTCTGGTGGCAAGTAAAAATCAACAATTTCAGGGAATTGTTTTTGTAAAATAGGTACAAATACTTCGTTTAATGCCACCCCTAAAATAGCAGGCTCATCAGGCGGGCGGCCGGTAAAGGTACTGTGGTAAATAGGATTTTTACGGTGGGTCATATGGGTTACTGTCATCACCGGAAAGTCATCAACTTCGTTATAATATCCAGTGTGATCGCCATACGGACCTTCAGGTGCCATTTCACCTGGCATTATGTAGCCTTCAAGTACTATTTCGGCGCTTGCGGGTACTTGTAAATCGTTTGATATTGATTTAACTACTTCAGTTTTACTGCCGCGCAGTAAGCCTGCAAAAGCGTACTCGCTTAATGTGTCGGGTACAGGGGTTACTGCACCTAATATAGTCGCCGGATCGGCGCCCAATGCCACAGATACCGGGTACGGTTGGCCTGGATTTTCTTTACACCATTCTTGAAAATCAAGCGCGCCGCCACGGTGAGACAACCAGCGCATAATAATTTTATTTTTGCCTAACAGTTGTTGGCGGTATATTCCTAAATTTTGGCGCTTTTTATAAGGCCCTTTAGTAACGGTAAGGCCCCAAGTAATTAACGGTGCAGCATCACCTGGCCAGCAATGTTGAATAGGCAGCTTAGTTAAATCGACCTCATCACCTTGTAAAATAACTTCTTGGCAGGGGGCTTTTTTTACTTCTTTTGCTGGCATATTAAGCACTTGTTTATAAACAGGTATTTGCCCTAGCGCTTCTTTAATGCCTTTTGGTGGCTCTGGTTCTTTTAAAAAAGCCAAAAGCTTGCCAACTTCACGTAATTCGCTTACATCTTCTTGGCCCATACCCATGGCAACACGCTTGGGTGTGCCAAATAAGTTAGCCAATACCGGAATATCGTAACCTTTAGGGTTTTCAAATAATAACGCAGGGCCTTTAGCACGTAATGTACGGTCGGCTATTTCGGTCATTTCAAGATACGGGTCGATTTCTTGAGTGATGCGTTTAAGCTCACCTCTTTTTTCAAGTAAATCGATAAAATCACGAAGATCTTTGTATTTCATTGTGGGCCGCTATTAAGCAATAAAGTTAAAAGTATTATACCCAAGTAACGTAAAATTGCATGCTCAGTTACTTAGCTATTAGCACTTGGAAAAATACAGTTACTTTGTATCACTAAACTTGCTTTATCACGGTTTAATTTTATTAGTTTTATTGTACTACCTACTGTTGTAGGCAGTGGTATTTTGTCCCTTCAATAATAAGCATGGCTTCGCTATCTTTACTCCAAAACAACACATTTTTATTTATGTATTTATTACCTGAGGCGCTTTTGTCTCGGCTAAGTTGATAAGTATTATTATTATTAAGTGTTAGTGCTGCTGTTTGCTCATTGATAACGCTAAGCGTGGCTTCTTTTTGATTACATAGATAACGAGTGTTAATTGTGGGCTCATTACAAGCAGATAAGCCTAATACAGTTAATGCGATTATCAGCAGCGCTTTCATTTATATCTCCAGTGCAAACAGCAAGTAATTATCGATATTTGCGTATTAATTTTAATCAGCATAGCAAAGCAAAATTAACCGTTGGTGAAAATGCGGCTTTAAGTTATGTTAATAATATTATTTTTAAGCTAGGTATTTATATGGCAGGTACTAATCTTTTAACCTTATTAGACGACATTACTGTGCTACTAGATGACATTGCAACTATGAGTAAAGTTGCTACAAAAAAAACAGCGGGTGTATTAGGTGATGACTTAGCGCTTAATGCTCAACAAGTTACCGGTGTAGCTGCAGAGCGTGAGCTACCTGTGGTGTGGGCGGTAGCAAAAGGATCGTTTTTAAATAAAGCAATATTAGTACCTGCGGCGTTATTAATAAGTGTGTGGTTACCTTGGTTAATTACGCCTTTATTAATGTTAGGTGGATTATTTTTATGTTTTGAGGGCGCAGAAAAAGTATTTGCCAAGTTTTTGCCTCATGATGATAAAAGCGAAAGTGAGGGCGACAAATTAGACCTAGTAGAATACGAGAAGCAAAAAGTTAAAGGTGCGATTAGAACCGACTTTATACTTTCTGCTGAGATCATAGTAATTACGCTTGGCACAGTTGCAGCTGCTACATTAATAAATCAGGCATTGGTATTGTGTGTTATTGCCATAATTATGACTATTGGCGTTTATGGCTTAGTTGCAGGAATTGTGAAGCTTGATGATGCAGGTCTATATTTACTTAATCAATCTAAGCTATCGGCTAATAAATTTAAAGAAATACTAGGCAAAGGGTTGTTAGCGGCAGCACCACGGCTTATGCAGTTTTTAGCATTTGCGGGTACAGTTGCAATGTTTTTAGTGGGCGGCGGCATTTTAGTGCATGGCATTAAAGCTTTGCATCATATTCAAATAGCGGTAACCAATTATGGGCAAACAATTGTAGGTACTACAGGTGAAGTGCTGGCACCACTTATATTTGATGGCTTATTAGGTGTTATAGCAGGCTTAGTTGTTGTGCTTGGGCATTTAGCTTATTTAAAAATATTCAAAAAATAGCGCTAATTCACACCTTACAATTATTGCCTGTTTAACAACCGTATAGTTAAATAAGCCCATACAGTTAAATGTGTATGGGCTGTATTAATTAAAAGCTAAATTGTGCTGCTAAGCGTACGCTCGCGCCTTCACCTATGGTTACATTATTTAAACCACCGCCTGCTAGGTAGTTTGTATCAAATAAGTTTTCAATATTTAGGCGTAAGTTAACGTCCGTATTGTTTAAGTTTATTTTATACGTTGCACCCACATCTACGCGGGTGTAGGCATCTTTAGTAACGGTATTGGCATTGTCGGCAAAGCGTTCGCCTTCGTAAAATGCACCTGCGTTTAATGCAATTACGTCGTTTAATTCATAACGCGTCCAAAGTGATGCAGACCATTTAGGGGCATCGGTAGGGCGCTTACCTTGCAATGTTGCGTCGCGCTCGTAGTTGGCATCTAAGTACATAGTTGATGCCATTACAAATAAGCGATCAGTTGCTGCACCTTGCGCCGCTAATTCAAAGCCTTTATGGCGCTGCTCGCCAGCTTGAGTAGTGATGCTGGTTATATTATCAACAGGGTTTACAAGATCTTCGCTCACTAAAGTGCCTGTTTTGCTAATATCAAATAATGCGCCACTGAGCATTAATCGATCGTCAAACAGCTGCCATTTAATACCAATTTCTTTTTGCTCAGAGGTAATCGCATCGAGCTTCATGCCATTATTAACATCGTTTGTATTTACTAGCGTTTCGTTTTGCGGCTCAAAACCTTCAGAGTAACTAGCGTAAATAGTGGCCGAGGCATTAGGGTGATATAGCACACCCACTTTAGGAACAAACGATTCATTATTACTATTTTCTTTACTTTGCTTGTCGTAACGACCGCCTAAAGATAACTGCCATTCTGGTGAGAACGAAATGAGATCTTGCATGTAAATACCGTAATAGTCATAAGCAGATGAGCTAACAGTGTCATCTGTTTTATAGCTTATAGCTGGGCGAAATGGTTCGTTTTGCCCGGCGCTAAAGTCAAATGATTCGGCATTAGTTTTTAATTGGCCATAATAATAATCAAGCGAATTTGCGCCAATTAAAAATTGGTGCTGAATACCAAAGGTTTCAAATTCACCAATAAAGTCAACAAAGGCGGTTTTAAACTGCCAATCATCAAAACGATCGTAAGGGCGTGACGCGTAGCTATCACCTTCGATAAAGTTACTTGGTTTACGAGGCGATGACTCAAAGCGTTGACGCTCAAATGTTTGCTCGTTGTAACCAAGTTTTACTTGCCAGTTTTCGGTTAAAAACACTTCTAGGTCAACACCTAGGTTTTCTACCGTTATATCTGTAAACGCCCAAGACATATCGCGAATTGTTTTATCGTCGCCAATTACATTGGCATTACTATCAATCCAGGCACCCGTATCTAAACCGGCTTCGTCATCTGTGCGGTCGTAATGTACGCGTACTAAGGCGTTATCGCTAATATCGTAATCAACAATTAATGCACCTAAAAAGCGATCGCGTTCACGGTTTTCACCATTTTGGTATTCACGCCAATAATCAACATCTTGCTTTACTAAAATACCGCGAGCACGTAAATCTTCCGACTCAGTAAGTGCACCGCCCGCATCTAGCATAAAGCGAGTTGAACCATGTTGATCAACATCGGCACTGGCTTTAAATAATGTTTGTGACGTGGGTTTTTTAGTGACCATATTAACCAAGCCACCAGGACCCGATTGGCCATATAAAATACTTGATGGGCCTTTAATAACTTCAACTTGTTGTAATATTTCGATAGGTTGTTGGTAGTGCGACCAGTGCTGATGGCCGTCACGCAAGTAACCTGTAGATGAACTCAGTTCAAACCCACGTAAATTAAATACTTCACGGTTACGTTGCTTTGAACCTGGCGTTAAGCTGGCATCGTTAGTAAGTACTTCACCTAACGTAGTTGCGAGTTGTTCATTTACTATGGTGTCGGTAATAACGGTAACCGACTGTGCGGTATCAAGTAACGAAGCTGACGTTCTCATTGCGCCATTAGCATTGTCTACTTTATAGTCATTAAAATAACTTCCTTTTACTTCTATATGTTCTATATCTGTTGCGTTTGCATAAACACTCGCAGTAGTACTTGCTAGCAGTGCGATAAAAAGTGGGCTTAGTTTCATTAGTTGTTTCCGGGTTAATAGTATTAATGCTGAGTTAATCTTAATGAAAACCAGTATCATTTGCAATGCCTTTTAGTGTGTTTTTTTATAATGCTTAATGGTTGCCAATTAGGAATTCTGCTATTATTAGCAGCATATTGAGTGGGGCTTTTCCCCATGTTATTTTTTTGTATTGGGATTTACTGTGACCACAACTGCTTTTTCATCTTTGGCTTTACCTTCTGGGTTAGTTGATAACTTATCAACACTCGGCTACACCCACATGACACCTGTTCAGGCGCAAAGTTTACCGCCAGTACTGGCTGGAAAAGACATTATTGCTCAAGCAAAAACGGGGTCAGGTAAAACTGCGGCGTTTAGCTTAGGCGTATTGGCTAAATTAAACGTAAAACGTTTTCGTATTCAATCTTTAGTATTGTGCCCAACACGTGAGTTGGCAGAGCAAGTAGCTGTAGAAATGCGCAAATTAGCGCGTGGCATCCATAATATTAAAATACTTACTTTATGTGGTGGTGTATCAATTGGTCCACAAATTGGCTCACTTGAACATGGCGCACATATTATTGTTGGTACACCGGGGCGAGTTGACGATCATATTCGTAAAGGTACTTTGCGTTTAGATGATGTAGAAACGCTCGTATTAGATGAAGCCGACCAAATGCTAGATATGGGTTTTCAAGATACCTTAGATGCAATTATTGAGCGCATTCCTACTAACCGCCAAACATTACTATTTAGCGCTACGTTTCCACGTGCAATAGAAGCTGTTGCAAAGCGTGTGCTTAGCAATCCAGTAATGGTTAAGGTAGAAGAAGAGCAAGCTAAAAGCACTATTAAGCAATACTTCTATAAAATGGATAACAATAAACAACGTTACCCAACACTTAAATTATTGCTGCTTAAATTTACCCCGCAAAGCTGTGTCGTGTTTTGTAATACTAAAGTAGAAACACAGCAATTGTGTGATGATTTAGTTGATGAAGGCTTTAGTGCGGTATCTTTACATGGTGATTTAGAGCAGCGTGATCGTGAGCGTACGTTAATTCATTTTTCTAATAAAAGTGCATCAATACTAGTGGCAACCGATGTGGCCGCGCGTGGTTTAGACATTGACGATATGGATATGGTGATTAACTATCACTTAGCTCACGACACACAAACACATGTGCATCGTATTGGTCGTACCGGTCGAGCGGGTAAAAAGGGTATTGCATGCTCTATTTATGGTGAGGCAGAAGCATTTAAAATTGCACAAATTGGTGACCATTATGAGCGCGATGTGATCCCAGAGCCAATGCCATCGTTTAGCTTATTAGAAAAACCACCATACAAACCAGAAATGGTAACCTTAATGCTTGATTCTGGTAAAAAGCAAAAAGTACGCGCAGGTGATATTTTAGGTGCACTTACCGGTAAAGACGGTATTGCGGGGCGTCAAGTTGGTAAAATAAACGTACTCGACAACGTTGCGTTTGTTGCCGTAGAGCGTAATTCTTCAAAACCGGCACTGCGTAAATTAACCGAAGGTAATATTAAAGGCCGTAAAATACGCGCTCGTCGCCTTACGTGCTAATAGTGTACTGAATAACTAATTCAATAATTACTAATCTATTGAGCAGCTTGCCCTAAGCTGCTCATATTCACCCTTTAACTGTTTAAATTTTTCTGCATTACCAACTGCTTTATCTGGGTGACACTGTAACGCCAGTTGCCGCCAACGCTTTTGTACTTCTTTTAGCGTGCTTTGCTGAGATAGTTGCCACTTTATTAATAGCTGTTTATGAGTGTCTAGATCTATTATTTGTGCAGATTTACTGTGTTTGGTAAAACGCTGCCAAAACTGGGTTAAAAGAGTATCGATTTCGGCGCTAGAGGTTTCAAAGTTTTGCCAATCAAGGTAGTAGTCTCGTAGCGGATCGGTGTTTTTTATGAGAGTGTTACTGGCTGTGGTAATAAGTTGTATTTGTAAACCACTAATAAGGAGTTGCTGCTTAGGCATAATTTGCTGCTGTAGCTGATAAAGCGCGTTCATAATTAAAAAGTTACGTTTGAATAAATCACGATCAGGGGCAACATCAAGCGTGTTAATCATTTTACGTTGTTGTAATTCTGCTGCTAAAGTATGTACCATCCATACTTTCTTTTGCAAAAGCAACTCAAAAATCTCATCTATCAGTGGGTTAAGCATTGTTTACAATCTAGTTATTAGTGTATCTTGGGTAAATTATCATAGCTTTTGCTGCTAACCAAATTCCAAGGAAAATTATGCTGGGTCAATTTAAGCGCCTATTATTTATTTGCTTTATTATTGTACTGGGCATTTTTTCTCAAAAAGGTAATGCACAGCAACAAACAATACTTTTTGAACAATTTAAACTGACCAATGAATGGTCAGAAAAACAACTGTTAGCAACCGAGTTACTTACTACACAACTTTCAAACCAACAAGTAGTTGTTATTTATTCTAGTCTAGCTGAGCTTGCATTTGAGCAAACTAATTATACTCAAGCATTACATTACTATCAGCTACTAGAGCAAGAAAGTACATTTGAAAAATTGCCAGAGTTACACTTTAGAGCAGTTAAAATGCAAGGTGTAGTACAATATTTTCAAGGTTTATTGCAACAAGCCATTATTAATTATAACCGCGCTTTAAACTTAGCTGTCCACTTAAAGAGCCCATTAAAACAAGCTAATTTATTAAGTAATATTGGTTTGGCATATTTTAATATGCATAGCTTAGACCTTGCTTTAGATTATTATCAACAAGCAAAAGCCCTTTATGAAAAAGAAGGAAGCGCAAAAGACAAGGCTGATATACTTCATAATATTGCCGGAATATACATTCGTTTATCTCGTTATGATTCGGCACGAGAAATCTACCGTGAAGTGCTAGATGTGTTTCAGCAGCTAGGCGATGAAGAAGGTATAGCTCGTGTTCATGGCAACATGGGAGTTGCCTATACTGAGTCTGGTCAGAATCAATTAGCACTACATTATTACCAATTAGCTTTACGCTATTATAAAAGTATAAAAGATGCTTATCAATTGTCAGTTCAGCATACTAACTTAGCAAATATAAACTTAAAATTAGATGAACTGGATGCAGCTTTGTATCATGCTAAGGCCGCTCAAAAATATGCTCAGCAAATTGATAATCAATCATTACTGTTAGCTTCGTTACAAGTTTTAGCGAAAGTGCAATTAGTGATGGGTGATATAGATACCGCTAAACAAAACTTAGAACAATCAATAATACTGGCCAATCAATATAAAGATCAATTACGCGTGAAAGATGGCTTAGGTTTAGAGGCATTATTAAGTGCGGGGGCCGGCGATTACAGGCGAGCGATTCAGTTATATCAACAATTTGAAGACTATCAACGTAGCATGACCAGCGAAGAAGTTATGAAGGCGCTAAGCGCATTTCAGTCTCAGTTCCAGTCAAATCAGTTAAATCAAGAAATTAATCAGCTTAAGCAAGAACGTAGCTTACAAGAATTAAAAATTGCAAAACGTTCACAGTTAACTATTTTGCTTAGCATTGTGGCAATTCTTATTTTAATTACAGTTATTGCAATTTATCGTCGCAGAATAGAAAGTAATGCAAAATTACAATTAACAGAGCAAGTAGAGCAACGCACGTTAGAATTACAAACAGTGGCGCAAGAGTTACGCGAAGCAAACGATGTTAAAAGTCAGTTTTTAGCAAATATAAGTCATGAAATTCGCACTCCACTTACCGCTATTTTGGGTCAAACCGACGACTTAATTAATGGTTTGTATGAGCCTGAGCAGTTACAAGATGAGCTCAAAGTTATTCAGCGTCAAAGCGATCATTTAAAAAGTTTAATTAATGATGTGCTCGATTTAAGTAAAATAGAAGCAAATCGATTGGAGCTGTCTATTTCTTGTTTTGATATTGTACAAGTGCTGAATGACATACATGGGATGTTTAGCGTACAAGCAAAAGCTAAAAACTTATCTTTGGTATTTGACAACCAACTCGGTGATGAACTGTATACCAGGCTTGATTTAACCCGAGTAAAGCAAATATTAATAAACCTGTGTGCTAATGCAATTAAGTTTACTCACAGTGGCCAAGTTACGATTGTGGCCAATAATACCGAGCAAGGGCTAGTGCTTACGGTAAAAGATACCGGAATAGGTATGAATACAGCGCAGCTAAAGCTTATTTTTGAATGTTTTAGCCAAGCAGATAATAGTATTAGCCGTCGTTTTGGTGGTACTGGTTTGGGACTTAGTTTGTCACAACAACTAGCTGCCATGATGGGGGGATATATTAGTGTGCAAAGCGAATTTAAAAAAGGCAGTCAATTCTCATTCTTTGTACCGTGCGTACCAGTAGATAAAAGCGAATGTGCAGTTACAGCTAAAGACAATATAAATGGTGGCTATAAAGCGCTAAGCGCTAAAGTGTTACTTGCTGAGGATCATGACGATAATCGCAGATTAATAAGCCGTTATTTACGCGCCATGGGGCTTGACGTTATTGCAGTTGAAAATGGCGAGCAAGCTGTAGAGCAATGTTTAAAAGAGTATCCTGATTTTGTGCTGTTGGACATTCAAATGCCTATTATGGATGGCATTACTGCTTTTGAGTTGCTCAGGCAGTGCGGTTATGAGCAGCCAATATTTGCCTTAACGGCCAATGCAATGAGCCATGAGATCGAGCAGTATTTAGCACTTGGTTTTACTGATTACTTAGCTAAACCAATTGATAAAGAGAAGTTTTATAGCACTATAGCTGAGCATCTCGCATCAATAAAAAATGAGCAAAACAGCACAAGCGTAAATATAGATATGAGTGACTTAGTGACTAGTTTCAAACAAAGCTTATCAATAGAAAGTGAGTTAATTAGCCAGCACTTTAATAGTGGCGACTTTGTTGCGTTACAAAAAGATAGCCATCGTATTTTAGGGGCAGCACAAATGTTTAAGTTGTGCGATATTGCAGACGCTGCAAAAGCGTTAGATGATGCGTGTAAAAGCCCAGAAGAAGTACAAAAAATTGCAGTGTTAGTTGATAAATTACAAGCCTTATTTTTGCACTACAATGAGCATGGTTAAAGCGGTACAGCGCTACTTTTTTGCAGGCAAATAAAAACGCCTAATAATTGAATTATCAATTATTAGGCGTTGTTTATAAGCTTTTAAAACTTATATGGTATTACTGGCGTTTCATCGAATCAAAAAACTCATCGTTGGTTTTGCTCATCGACAATTTATCAATTAAAAATTCCATCGCGTCAATTTCTGACATGTCATGAACAATTTTACGCAAAATCCACAGCTTTTGTAGCTCATCTGGTTTTGTGAGTAACTCTTCACGACGAGTGCCTGAACGGTTAAAGTCGATAGCTGGGAATACACGTCGTTCCGCAATTTTACGGTTAAGATGTAGTTCCATGTTACCAGTACCTTTAAACTCTTCGTAGATAACTTCATCCATTTTAGAGCCGGTATCAATAAGCGCTGTAGCAATAATTGTTAAGCTGCCGCCTTCTTCAACATTACGTGCAGCACCAAAAAAACGTTTCGGTTTATGGAGTGCGTTTGCATCAACACCACCGGTAAGTACTTTACCAGATGATGGAATAACGGTGTTGTAAGCACGGGCTAAACGTGTGATTGAGTCAAGTAAGATAACAACATCTTTTTTATGCTCTACTAAACGTTTTGCTTTTTCGATAACCATTTCGGCTACTTGTACGTGGCGAGAAGCAGGTTCATCAAATGTTGATGCAATTACTTCGCCTTTTACAAGACGCTGCATTTCGGTTACTTCTTCCGGACGCTCATCAATTAGTAATACCATTAATGTTGCATCTGGGTGATTGTGAGTAATCGATTGCGCAATATTTTGTAGTAGCATGGTTTTACCCGCTTTTGGCGGTGCTACTAATAAACCACGTTGACCACGACCAATAGGAGAGGCTAAATCAAGTACTCGGGCTGTAATATCTTCTTTACTACCGTTACCGCGTTCCATACGAAAACGTTCGTTTGCATGCAGTGGTGTTAGGTTTTCAAAAAGAATTTTAGTGCGAGAGTTTTCAGGTTTATCAAAGTTAACTTCATTTACTTTAAGTAAAGCAAAGTAACGCTCACCGTCTTTAGGTGGACGAATAAGGCCTGAGATTGAATCGCCAGTACGCATACTAAAACGGCGAATCTGGCTAGGTGAAACATAAATGTCATCTGGGCCAGCTAAGTAAGAGGCTTCTGATGATCTTAAAAAGCCAAAACCATCTTGCAAAATTTCTAATACACCGCCACCGAAGATATTCTCTCCGCCTTTGGCATGTGATTTTAAAATAGCAAAAATGATATCTTGCTTTCTTAAGCGGGCTACGTTTTCGAGCCCCATGGACTCAGCTAAGTCTACAAGCTCTTTTATAGATTTGTCTTTTAGTTCGCGTAAATGCATATTGGTGGGTTCTTTATTACAGTTGTCATACTCAAAATCGCTTTGTTTGATCGTTGAGTGAGGTTTGTTGAATATAACTAAGGATTAGTTGGCTTTATAAACTAGCAGCTCATTGACACAGCGTCCAGTGTTTATACAAAAAAATAATAAAAAAAGGGCATTAAGCCCTTTTTTATTGTTTAAATTTAAAGATTGTTTTCTAAAAACTCGATTAATTGAGTTTTTGAAAGTGCGCCAACTTTAGTTGCAGCAACTTGGCCATCTTTAAAAAGAAGTAATGTAGGGATACCACGAATACCAAATTTAGGCGGTGTACCCGCATTTTGATCGATATTAAGTTTAGCTATGGTAACGCGACCATCAAATTCCTCAGCAACTTCACTAAGGATAGGGGCGATCATTTTACAAGGTCCGCACCACTCAGCCCAAAAGTCTACTAGTACAGGCTTGTCTGATTGTAATACGTCAGCTTCAAAGCTATCGTCAGTAATTTGGATTATTTTCTCGCTCATTGCGCTCTCCGGTTTAGTTAGGCGAAATATTTAGTGCGTATTTAAACACTCTTGTTTCTTATTGCAAGTTTAAACGTTATGCTTAAACGCTATGACTAAGACACATTTGACCGATAAAAAGTTTTCAGACTTTGCTATTGCACCGGAAGTGGTTGCCGGTTTAACCGAAAGTGGGTTTGAATATTGCACACCCATTCAAGCTAAATGCCTACCTTTTATTTGTGAGGGTCGCGATATTGCAGGCCAAGCACAAACAGGTACAGGCAAAACGTTGGCGTTTTTAACTGCCACGTGCCATCGGTTATTACAATCTAGCAAAGCCCCTAGTAAACATCCAAGAGCCCTGATCATGGCCCCTACAAGGGAGCTGGCGATTCAGATACACAAAGATGCAAAAATTTTAGCGCCGCACTGTAATCTTAACTTAGGTTTAGTATATGGTGGCGAAGATTACGAAAAACAACGTGCACAACTAGAAAAAGGCGTTGATATTTTAATTGGTACTACAGGTCGTTTAATTGATCTGTATAAGCAAGGCTGTTACACCCTTAATGAAATTGAGGTAGTCGTGCTTGACGAAGCAGATCGTATGTTTGATTTGGGCTTTATCAAAGATATTCGTTATATGTTCCACCGTATGCCAGATACATCAAAGCGTTTAAATTTATTATTCTCTGCAACGCTATCGTATCGTGTACAAGAACTTGCGTTTGAACATATGACCAATCCTGAGCACGTACAAATTGAACCAGACGTAAAAACCGGTAAACGCATTCAAGAAGAGCTATTTCATCCTTCACAAGAAGATAAAATTAAGCTGCTGCTGACGTTAATTGAAGAAGAGTGGCCTGAAAAAGCCATTATCTTTGCTAACACTAAGCATAGTTGTGAAACCGTATATGCCTGGTTAAAAGCCGATGGACATCGGGTTGGTATGCTTACCGGTGACGTAAATCAGAAAAAACGTCAATCAATTTTAGCTGAGTTTAGTAAAGGCGACTTAGACTTTTTAGTGGCAACAGATGTTGCAGCACGTGGTCTACATATTCCTGAAGTAAGCCATGTATTTAATTTTGATTTACCAGATGATTGCGAAGATTACGTACACCGTATTGGCCGTACAGCCCGCGCTGGCGCGTCTGGTCACGCTATTAGTTTTGCATGTGAACAATATGCTTATAACTTGCATGAAATTGAAGAGTATATAGATCACAGTATTCCTTTATCACATTACGATAAAACAGCATTACTGGATGATTTAACTAAACCTACTATTCATAGAAAGCGTAACTTTTCTACAGGCCCACGTAATCGCAGTAACAACAGCGGACGTCGCCCAAATAATAGTTATCAAAAAGGACGGTCATAAACGACCGTTAGTTTAACTGTAATAGTAATTAGAGGTTTTTGAACGGTGGGGCAACTTAAACCGCAAAAAAATGTATATGCAGTTATTGATTTAGGTTCAAATAGCTTTCATATGCTTATTGCTAAATCAATAGCTGGCGGCCTGCAAACCATAGGTCGTGTTAAACGCAAAGTAAGGTTAGCTGCAGGGCTTGATATAGACAATGTATTAAGCTCAGAAGCAATGCATAGAGGATGGGAGTGCCTAGCGTTATTTGCTGAGCGCTTACAAGACATCCCTAAACAAAACATCACTATAGTTGCCACCGCCACATTACGTTTAGCTAGTAATGCTGATGTATTTAAAGCGCAAGCAGAAAAAATCCTCGGTCATAAAGTTAATGTCATTAGCGGCGAACTAGAAGCGCGCACTATATATAAAGGCGTTGCTCATACCTCATCTTGTACCGGTAGTCAGCTTGTTATCGATATTGGTGGTGCTAGCACTGAAGTGATTATTGGTAAGAACTTTGATGCATTACTTTACAAAAGCCTGAACATCGGGTGTGTTACCTACCTAGAGCGCTATTTTAAAGATTGCAAATTAAGCAATGCAAACTTTAACACCGCAATAAAAGCCGCACGTACTGTCATTGATGAAATTGCATCAGAGTATAAAGTTAAAGGCTGGCAAATAGCCTCAGGTGCTTCGGGTACAGTACAAGCAATTCAAGAAATCATGATAGCGCAAAACCTAGATGAGCTATTAACCCTTGAAAAACTCTACACTATCAAAAAGCAATCAATCGCTTATAAAACGATTGCCGCATTAGACCTACCAGGGCTAAGTGAAGATCGCCGTTTAGTATTTGTATCAGGGCTTGCCATTTTAATTGCATTATTTGAATCGCTCGAGATCGAAAAAATGGGATTAGCAGGTGGAGCACTGCGTGAGGGTGTTTTATACAGCATGCTACCAGAGCTGCATAATAGCGATATTCGTAAACGTACAATCGATGGCTTTATCGATCGTTACCATGTTGATCAAAAGCAAGCTAGCCGCGTCGCCAGTCTCGTATTAAACTTAGCATCAGAAGTAAATGAAAGCTGGCCAATAAAAGCACTTAATGGGTTGCCTTTATTAACGGCAGTTGCACAGCTTCATGAAATTGGTTTATTGATAGAGTATAAGCAGTATCACAAACACAGTGCTTATATTTTAAAAAATACTGAAATGCCAGGTTTTTCGCAGTCAGAGCATAAAGTCATTGTTGCGGTAGCTAAAGGGCATCGCTCTGATCTTCAAAAAGGCTATTTTGATTCTCTTGGTGCAAATAGTGTACTTGCGCAGTATTTAGTAAGACTAATACGTATAGCTGTCATTTTATGTATGCGTCGCCAAGATGATGTACTCCCTGAGTTTGCGATAACTGTTAAAGACGATGTCTTAAATCTGCAGTTTGAAAATGACTGGTTGAAAAACCATCCATTAATGGCAAGCGAGCTGCAACAAGAATCTAAGCAGCAAGCGAAACTTGGCTGGAAGCTCATAGTAAATTAACTAAACAGGCCCATAAGGGCCTTTTTAGTGTTTAAAATAACCACTTGGTTTAAATATCAAGCGAACAGCGTTTTATTTTAAGTTTTCTTTAAAAAACGCTTGCGTAAAACTGGCTGCGCCCTATAATGCGACCCCACTGAGACGGCA
>NZ_JADYXG010000018.1:0-79191 GCF_015864415.1 Pseudoalteromonas sp. SCQQ13
CAGTAGTGAAACGAAACAGCGCCGATGATAGTGTAGCATTTGCTATGTGAAAGTAGGACATTGCCAGGCTCCAAATTTAGTCGAGAGACTTTAAATTGAATAAATTATAAAAATAAGAAAATTGAAACGAATTTTCTTGGTAACAATAGCGTTTTGGACCCACCTGACCCCATGCCGAACTCAGTAGTGAAACGAAACAGCGCCGATGATAGTGTAGCATTTGCTATGTGAAAGTAGGACATTGCCAGGATTTAAATTAAAGAAACCCGTTACAGTAATGTAACGGGTTTTTTGCTTTTTAGAATTTATAAAGTAAGCACAAGCTATTTAAAAAGTGAAAGCGTACTTACTGCTTGCATGCTAAAATTCTGCTTTATATAACCGTGTAATTGAGGTTTCTATTGCCTACTACTGATTATCAACAAGTATTGAATGACATAACCCAAGAGGTAGCTCCCTTATTATCACAAGGTAAAGTGGCCGATTATATTCCGGCGTTGGCAGAGGTTGATCCCGAACAATTTTCTATTGCTATTTACACTACCTCAGGCGAAACATTTTGTGCGGGTGATTGTACGCAACAATTTACTATTCAATCTGTATCAAAAGTAATGACATTAACGTTAGCATTACAACGTTATGGTGATGAGCTGTGGCATCGCGTGGGGAAAGAGCCATCAGGAACTGCATTTAATTCGCTTACTCAGTTGGAATTTGAAAAAGGCATACCTCGTAACCCATTTATTAATGCAGGTGCGATTGTAACCTGCGATGCTTTATACAGTCGCTTATCGGCTCCTATGCATACTATGCTTGAAACATTTCGGGCTTTATCGGGGAATAGGTGTATAGCAATAGATAAAAAGGTAGCAAACTCAGAATATGAGTTTAGGCATAGAAATGCGGCTATGGGGCATTTAATGAAGTCATTTGGTAACTTTGAAAATGAAGTGGATGATGTGCTTTGGGCTTACTTTAACTTTTGTGCTATTGAACTAAATTGTATTGAACTGGCAAAAGCGTATAATTTTTTAGCTAATAATGGGATTGATAACACTTCAGGTAAACGGGTGTTACCGAGCCGTCAAACTAAGCAGCTTAACTCTTTACTCTTTACCAGTGGTTTATATGATGCAGCAGGTGACTTTGGTTATAGGGTAGGTATGCCGGGGAAATCTGGGGTGTCTGGTACGGTTTTAGCGGTATTACCTAATAAATTTACTGTTGCGGTATGGTCACCAGGGTTAAACTCTTTTGGCAACTCGGTGGCGGGAATAGCAGCATTAGAGCTGCTATCAAAAAAACTCGACATTTCAATATTTTAAGGAGCTATTGCTCCTTAAAATCTTATTTATCCCAGTAGACTAGTTCGAGGCAATCTTCGCGCTCTGGTAAACCACGAGATAAGCGAGGAGAGTGCTGCACTAATACTTCAAAGCTTGCTCTGTTAGCGTATTTACTTATTTGTGATAATGACGAGTAGGTAATTGCTTTTTGCTGGTGTTTTGCTGAGTTACTGACGTTTATTTTATGATAAACATTGGCAGATAAATCATGTAAAACCGCCGCAAGCGCACAATCACCAGCACCATTGGTGTTTTTGATTGAATCAGGGCCACCCATAAATGGGGCTGTGTGGCTATAGGCTCTAATTGGATCATCACAGTCAGCTTTGCGCATAGCACGTGAGAACTCATAACGATTAAAATCTGGAATTGCACCAGGTAATAATGTGTACTCGGTTTCGCGTTTTAATTGCTCGTCAACGTAACCTGCCATGAATAAGCCTTTTTCACCGGCAGTACAAATTACTAAGTCGACCCAATCAAGCGCTTTATCAGCTGCTAAAAGGGGATCTTCAAAACCAGTAATTGCCAAGCCTTCCTCTTCGTTCATTGCAAGAATATCGACATGCTTTTCAACAAAGTTAGCCCACCAGGTTGGATCTTGTTCAATTAAGAATTTAGTTCCAAGTGTAAGTACCACAGGTACACCAGCATCATTAGCGTATTTAACCGCTTGTATGGTGGCTTCTGTCATGGTTTCTGCGCCTTGAGTGCGCATTAAATAAGCACTGATCACCAACGCGGAAGAATTTTCAATAAGGCTTTTATCGATAGATTCAGGGCGTAAGTGGTTCATTAACCCTGCACTTATAGCAAAGGTTCGCTCACCAGTTTCATCAATTAGTGTAAAGCAGCGACCAATTGGCCCATCTACTGGTTGTAAATAATCTAAATCTACGCGGCTTGAGGTATTACATAAAAAACGATAAGCATAACTGCCTATATTTATGTTTTCACTCATTACGCCCAATAGCACAGATCTGTCATCGGCAAGTACTGAATAGTTGTGCATAGTATTACCAACGGTTCCGCCAGCATACTCGTAGTCAACCATTTCATGTAGCTTTAAACGCTCATATAAGGCGTTAGTGACGTCACTATCTATAACTTGTGACATGCCTCGTTGCAGCTTAAATTCATCAAGGAAAGCTTGATCGACCTTGGCTTCGATATCGACAACAATCTGATCGATTCCGGTAATATAGCTACTGTGTAATCTTTCTGTGGCGTTAAGTTGATTAGTTAGTGGATCTTTGGCTTCCACTGGAAAATAATGTTTATGCCTGCGACGTCCAGGAAATTTCATTTGCTACCCGTATTGTGAGCTAAATAAAAAAAGCGTGAGATTATAGCGCGAATCCCCCCTTAGGAGCCACGATAAACCGTTTTAATTTGTTTTATTTTTGCAATAAATGCCGTAATTACGCACTTTAATTAGCTAACTTGATATAATTCATGCATAAAAAATAATTAAAGTAGCTTCAATGAACGAACGATTTGATGACAACTATTGGATGCAACAAGCGTTAACGTACGCAAAGCAAGCAGAACAACTAGATGAGATCCCTGTTGGTGCCATTCTTGTTAAAGACAATCAGCTTGTTGCTGCAGGGTATAACCGTTCTATTACTGATAATGACCCATCAGCTCATGCTGAAATGATGGCTGTACGTAAAGGCGGTAAAGCACTTAATAATTATCGTTTAATTGATTGCACGCTTTATGTGACCTTAGAGCCATGCTCTATGTGCGCGGGGTTATTAGTGCACAGTAGAATTAAGCGTTTAGTGTTTGGTGCTGCCGATGCTAAAACAGGATCTGCTGGCTCGATTATGAATTTGTTGCAAGAGCCTAAGCTAAATCATCAGGTGGAGGTATTAGGTGGTGTACTAGAGGGGCAGTGCGCTACTATTATATCTGACTTTTTTAAGCGCAGAAGAGCGCAAATTAAGGCAGCCAAAAAGGCTGCTCGTAATAGCAATGAACTTTAACTTGCTGCCATTAAAGCATCTAGCTCTGCCATTTTTTGCATTGCAAACATTCGGCGGCGCCAAATTATTTTTTTATGTAAATTACGCAGCATAACGCGGCGTCGAGTTGCTGTTGAGTTAATTGTTTTTCGTTTGAATCTTTGCGTGCGTTTACGTTTTAGCATGTTTTCTCCTAATGCAATAATGAGAAATGCACAAATTATATCCAAATTACTCAGATGTTTATCATTAATTAATGTGAATATATAATTAACACACATTATTGAACATTTGATGACAAGTAAACAGTTTTTTAATTACCCAGGGCGTATTTACTTAGAGTAATGAATTAGTTGTTATTATTATCGTTTGTCAGTTTACTATTTTGCTTCAACCTCATCCCCAATTTTAGGGGCAACTACAGGTGCTTCTGGTTTTTCTTCTATTGCGTTATTTTCATCAAGCCAAACTAGGGCATCGTAATAACGGCGAATATTATCAACATAGCTCACCGCAACATCACCACGAGAATAGCCATAACGCGTTTTTCGGTAGTAACGTTTTTTAATTAGTAATGGTAAGCGCTTTTTAACATCGGCCCACTTATCAGGGCTTGCGCCTTGTTGTTTAGTAATAATTCGTGCGTCGTTTACATGTCCCCAGCCTACATTATACGCAGCAAGTGCGAGCCAGGTTCTGTCTGGTTGTGGAATACGATCAGGGATACGTTTAATTAGTTTACTTAAGTATTTTGCGCCACCGCGAATATTTTGCTCTGGCTCTAGCCTATTAGTAACCCCAACCTGCTTAGCTGTATTACGGGTTAGCATCATAATTCCTCGCACCCCAGTTGGGGATTTTGCTCGCGGGTTCCACATAGACTCTTGATAGCTTAATGCTGCGAGTAAACGCCAATCAAGTGTTCCTGCATATTGTTCAAACCATGGTTGGTATTTAGGCAGTGTTTCTTTTATTGCTTCAATATAGGCAAGTGTATTTACGTAGTTAAATTGACGAACGTGACCAAAGTATTTTTCTTCAAGTACATAAAGTTGATTATTTTGTTTTGCTTCACCAAAAAAAGGGACTAATAAAGCATAAAGCGAATCGTCATTTGATTTACGCAGCATCCACGCGATCGGGTCGTTATGCGTAATTGAAAAACCAATACTTAAATTAGGGTGATAACGACGAAATAACGATAACGTATGGGTGTCGGCTAAAGTGTAATCTATTTCGCCATCAATAACGGCTTGTAGTAACTCTTCTTCGTCAAATTCTTCGGTTTCGCTCCAGTTAAGTTCTGGATTGCTTTTTTTTACTTTTTGTAAAGTAAGTGAGTGACTACTTTTAGCTATAACCATGAGATTACCAGTTAAATCATCATAGTCGCGTGGTCGCTCTATACCTTGTTTATACACTAGTTTTTGACTAATGGTTCGGTAGGTAGGGCCAAAACGATATTGTTGTGCACGTGTTTTATTATAGGTAAGGCCTGAGGCAATTAAATCAAGATCACCGCTTTGCAGGCGTGCAAACATGTCTGATAAATTAAAAAATGGGACTATTTCAAGCTCTACACCTAAATAGTCTGCAAAGGCCTGAGAAAGCTCGTATTCAAAGCCTTGCTCACCTTGTACTGCCTGATAATAGTTACTGGCACTGGCTAATGTACCCACTCTAATTTTGTTTTGCGCTTTTATTTGGGCAAGTTGAGTCGACTGCTCTTGTATATCGCATGCACACAACAGCATAACTAAAGTAATAATTATGATTAGTTTTTCTTTCAACATTGTTTGCCTCTTTAACGCCCTAATCCCCGTTATAACAAAACTTAGCCATTACGTCACTTAGCGTTTAGTTTTATTCGTTTCGAGTGGCTGTAAATAAAGAAAAAAAGTTAATTTTATGAAAAGCGAAATTATGAGTTAAATCTAAGTGCTACTTAGACTATAATGTTGCCCTAAAATATCGTTCAATCCCTAACCCCGGATGAAATTATCTATGTTGATCCTTCGTGGTGCACCAGCACTTTCAGAGTTCAGAGTTAATAAAATTTTAGCGCGTTGCCAACAATCGCAACTTCCTGTCACCAACGTATATGCTGAATATGCGCACTTTGCCGACTTAACATCGCCATTGAGTAGCGCTGAGCAAACCAAGCTTGAAAAACTATTAACCTACGGTCCAACTATTGCTGAGCATACCCCAGCAGGTAAACTTGTATTAGTAACACCTCGCCCTGGCACTATTTCGCCTTGGGCTTCTAAAGCAACCGACATAGCCCATAACTGTGGCTTAAAGCAGGTTCATCGTGTTGAACGCGGTATTGCTTATTATGTTGAAGGTGAGCTAAACGCAGAGCAACTTTTACAAGTAACGGCGTTATTACATGACCGTATGACCGAAGCAACACATAGCCAGTTTGAGGATGCTGCGCAACTATTTCGCAGTGATGCACCGCGTCAAATGTCATCTGTAGACATTTTAAGTGGTGGGCGAGAAGCGCTTGCAATTGCTAACGTTGAACAAGGTTTTGCCCTTGCAGATGACGAAATAGATTACCTAGTAGAAAACTTTATAAAGTTAGGCCGTAATCCTAACGATATCGAATTGTTTATGTTTGCCCAAGCAAACTCAGAGCATTGTCGTCATAAAATATTTAATGCAGACTGGACAATCGATGGTGAAGAGCAGCCAAAGTCGCTGTTCAAGATGATTAAAAATACTTTTGAGAAAAACCCTGAAAATGTATTGTCGGCATATAAAGACAATGCCGCGGTAATGAAAGGCTCAAAAGCGGGGCGCTTCTTCCCCAATGCGCAAGGTGAATATGCGTATCATCAAGAAGACATCGAAATACTAATGAAAGTTGAAACTCATAATCACCCAACCGCCATAGCGCCATTTTCAGGTGCTGCTACAGGCTCAGGTGGTGAAATACGTGATGAAGGTGCTACTGGCCGTGGTTCTAAGCCTAAAGCTGGTTTAGTTGGCTTTACTGTTTCTAACTTACGTATTCCTGGTTACGAGCAACCGTGGGAAAGTGATTTTGGTAAACCTGGGCGTATTGTTACCGCTTTGGATATTATGACTGAAGGGCCGCTTGGCGGCGCTGCATTTAATAATGAGTTTGGCCGTCCTAACTTGTTAGGTTACTTTCGTACCTATGAAGAGCAAGTGACAAGCCATAATGGCCTTGAGGTACGTGGTTACCACAAACCAATTATGCTTGCCGGTGGTTTAGGTAATATTCGCACAGACCATGTACAAAAAGGTGAAATTCCTGTTGGTGCTAAGCTCATTGCTTTAGGTGGCCCAGCAATGAACATAGGTTTAGGCGGCGGTGCAGCATCAAGCATGGCGTCTGGGCAATCAAATGAAGATTTAGATTTTGCTTCAGTACAACGCGAAAACCCAGAAATGGAACGTCGTTGCCAAGAAGTTATCGACAAATGTTGGCAGCTAGGTGATGAAAACCCAATTGCGTTTATTCACGATGTGGGCGCCGGTGGTTTATCAAACGCATTTCCTGAACTAGTAAATGACGGTGGCCGTGGTGGTAAGTTTCAACTACGCGATATTCCAAATGATGAGCCAGGTATGGCACCACACGAAATTTGGTGTAACGAATCGCAAGAGCGTTATGTACTTGCCGTAGGTGTTGAAGATTTTGACCGTTTTGAAGCTATTTGTAAGCGCGAACGAGCACAGTACGCGGTAATAGGCGAAGCGACTGCTGAGCCACACCTAACGGTTGCCGATAGCCACTTTGATAATAACCCTGTTGATTTACCACTAGACGTATTATTAGGTAAAGCACCTAAAATGCATCGCGATGTAACCTCAAAGCAGGTTGTAGGTAAAGCACTTGATGTTACAAATATTAATGTAGCAGATGCGGCGCAGCGTTTATTGCGCTTACCAACCATTGCAGAAAAAACCTTCCTTATTACAATTGGCGATCGCTCGGTAACAGGCTTAGTAGCGCGCGACCAAATGGTTGGCCCTTGGCAAGTGCCTGTGGCTAACTGTGCTGTAACTGCTGCTACATACGATACTTACCATGGTGAAGCTATGTCGTTGGGCGAGCGCACTCCTGCAGCGCTATTAAATTACGCTGCATCGGCGCGTTTAGCTGTGGCAGAGTCGTTAACAAATATTGCCTGTGCAAATATTGGTAGCCTTGAAAATATTAAGCTTTCGGCTAACTGGATGGCAGCAGCGGGTCACCCTGGTGAAGATGCTGGTTTATATGAAGCAGTAAAAGCCATAGGTGAAGAACTTTGCCCAGCGCTTGGTTTAACAATTCCAGTAGGTAAAGATTCTATGTCGATGAAAACGACATGGAAAGATGAAGGTGATTCACAAGAGAAATCAGTAACATCACCGCTATCGTTAATTATCACTGCCTTTGGCCGTGTTGACGATGTACGTAAAACAGTGACACCGCAGCTACGTACCGACAAAGGCGAAACATCACTTATTTTAGTTGACTTAGGTGCGGGTAAAAACCGCATGGGCGCATCAAGCTTAGCGCAGGTTTATAAGCAATTAGGTGATATAACGCCTGATGTTGATAGCCCAGAGTTATTAAAAGGCTTTTATAACGCCATGCAAGTATTGGTAGCTGATAGTAAGTTACTTGCTTATCATGACCGTTCAGACGGTGGTTTATTTACCACAGTTGCCGAAATGGCATTTGCTGGCCACACAGGTGTAACTGTTGATATTAATGGCTTAACAGGCAACGACATTGAAGCGCTTTACAACGAAGAGCTTGGCGCTGTTATTCAAGTGGCTAATAGTGATTTAGATGCAGTTAATGCGGTACTTAAAGATCATGGCTTAGCGACAATCAGCCATATTATAGGCACGCTTAATAGCGACGATGCGATTGTATTTAACCGTGGTAAAAATACCGTGCTGAGTAACACGCGTACAGAGCTGCGTACTATGTGGGCAGAAACAACGTATCAAATGCAGGCGCGTCGCGATAACCCTGAGTGCGCTAAGCAAGAGTTTGATGCCAAATTTGATGTTAAAGATCCTGGCTTAAACGTTAAGTTAAACTTTGACTTAAACGAAGATATAGCAGCACCGTATATTGCAACGGGCGCTAAACCACCAATGGCTATTTTACGTGAGCAAGGAGTTAACTCTCATCTAGAAATGGCTGCCGCATTTAATCGTGCTGGTTTTGCTGCCATTGATGTACACATGAGCGATATTCTAGAAGGGCGTTTATCGCTTGAGCAGTTTAAAGGCTTAGTGGCATGTGGTGGTTTCTCTTACGGTGACGTATTAGGTGCAGGCGAAGGTTGGGCTAAGTCGATATTGTTTAACGACATGGCGCGTGAACAGTTCCAAAGCTTTTTCCACCGTGAAGATACCTTTAGTTTAGGTGTGTGTAACGGTTGCCAAATGTTATCTACTTTAAAAGAGTTGATCCCAGGTACTGAGCATTGGCCACGTTTTGTAACGAATAAGTCAGAGCGTTTTGAAGCACGTTTTAGCTTAGTAGAAATACAAGAAAATCCATCGGTATTCTTTAATGGTATGGCTGGTTCGCGTATGCCAATTGCAGTATCGCACGGTGAAGGTCATGCTGAATTTGCAAACGATAACGCAGTTAAAGCAGCATTAGACTCGGGTACTGTAGCGGTTAAGTTTGTAGATAACTACGGTAATCCTACAACGCAATACCCAGCAAATCCAAATGGCTCGCCAGAAGGGATTACAGGTATTACCTCAACCGATGGACGTGCAACAGTAATGATGCCGCATCCTGAGCGCGTATTCCGTGCTGTTGCTAACTCTTGGCACCCAGATGAGTGGCGAGAAGATAGCCCGTGGATGCGTATGTTCCGCAACGCGCGTAAAAATGTAGGTTAATAACCTAACTGCTCAATTTAGGTTCATTTAAGTTGAGTATAATAAAAAGGCTGCCTTGTGCAGCCTTTTTTGTTTATGATTACCTAGAACCTAGAACCTAGAACCTAGAACCTAGAACCTAGAACCTAGAACCTAGCACTAATATTAAGGATAATATGTTTAAGCGTGTGAGTTTAATTATTAGCAGTTTATTACTAAGCATAATTTTGCTTGGTTATATATTTCGTTTGCCATTAGTCCAGTGGGCTATAACACCGCAATTAGAAAAAGCGGGTATTACACTCAGTTGCTTAGATTTTTCGGTTACAGCTCAATTAAATGTTCATGCCGACAAAGTATGCTTAACTTATCAAAATCAACAATTAGAGCTAATCGATATTACTGTAAATACAAAGCAAGTGATTGTTGAGCATGCAGTATTAAGTATAAATCCACTTCCCAAAAGTAATCAAAGTAGCTCCGCGGCAAAAAAACTTGCTCTCGCGCTGCCAGAAAAACGTCCATTAATTGCTATAAAACAGCTGGTAATAAAGAGTAATGACTTTAACAAGCCACTAAAAATAAATTTAGCAGAGCCGATTTTAAATCAATTTAATATAACAGGCGATATAAACGCTAAAGCAATTTTAGCTAATAATAAACTAACAGGGCAGTTTTCTGTTGATGACTCTCTGTTAAAGCAGCTTATAAATACCGAAAATACAGCCGTTGCAGGTATTAGCTTTAGTACTCAGCAAGTATTTAGCTTTGATGGTATTGAACTGCAGTTAAATGGCGATGTAAACGCACAGTTTGAATATGCTATGGAGCAGTGCCGGCTTGAAGCATTGGCTAATGGTAGGTTAATTATTGGTTTTAATTTAAATAGTAAATTAGTTGAGCTAGATTCGAGTTTGTTAAACAATAAATTAAATTTAACGCCTACGTGTAGCTCACTCGTTCCGCCGAGTGATTATGCTGATTTTATAGCTGAGCAAACCCCTTTAAATTGGCAGATTAAACTTCCTAAAGTGATTAGTATTACTAATAACCACCTTACTTTGCCAATGCTAAATATAATTAGCGAAGGAGATAATCAATTTGAAATAACTCTAATGGAGTCAGAGCTTAATTTTACCAACCTTTGGGCGGATTTTAAAAGCATGTTAGCGGTTAGTATAAGTACGCCAGATATTAAAAACATTGAGCTTAATGCAGAATTTAAAAATAACACACTTAAAGGTAATTATACTGTTGCGCTTAATTCACTTCCCGATTTTATTGCCAGTACTAGTAGTAATAAAATTAGCGCTAATAAAGTTAACGCCTCAGGGCAATTTAATTTAATAAATATAGTCGATGGAAAACCAAGTGGTAATGCTACAAGTAGATTAACAGCCGCAAAGGTTGATTTTGCACAACTGAGTGTAGAGCAATACGAAGGTCGCTTAACGGCACAGCTAGATGATGCTTTAAACGCACAAATAACACTAAAAACCCTATTTAAAACGTTAAAATATAACGAATTTAAATTAACAGATATAAGCAATACCATAACTGCTAAAGCAAATTTAAGTCATGGTGAATTATTTGCAGACCTTAGTGCTAATACAGTAATAAATAAATTTAATAGCCCTGTTATAAAACTCAATAATATAAAAGTTGCTTCTACAGGATTGCAAAGTCGCGCTCTAAAAGCATCACATCACGTATTTGTAAACGATATTGAATTAGCGGTAAACCATCATATATCGGCAGTGGAACATCCATTTGAAATAGTAGTACCTACACAAAGTATAGTGTTATTAAATACCTTTATTCATCAGTTTGAGCCATTAGCGCAGCTTACACAGGGAACGTTTAATGGCCGAATCAGCGGGGATGTAAATTTACAACATGCCTCGTTTGCAATGGAGTTAAACAACGTAAGTGCGCTTTATAACGATTACCTTGCTAGCGATTTAAGTAGCCAATTTGTTGGCGAATATAATTCAGGGCAGCTTAATGTAAAACCCACTACCTTTAACTTAAATGAACTAAGGGCTGGTGTTGTTATTAAAAACATTAAAGGGAACTGGCAGGTTAAAAACAATAATGCGCGTATGTTTGACATTGCAGGAGCGTTATTTGATGGTGAGTTTAGCCTTGATAAATACTCGCTTAATGACCTGCAGCAAGTTGCTAACGTTAAATTTAAAAACATTGATGCCAGTAAACTTATTACACTTGATGAACAGTCGGGGATTACGCTTTCAGGGCGTTTTGCCGGCACTTTGCCAGTGCACTTTAATAACACAGGTATTGAGGTAGTAAATGGCAGTTTAAGTAATCAAGGAACGGGTAAGTTAATGATTACTAATAACGCCGCATTTGATTCAGTTATGCAGCAGCAACAAGAGTTACAGCCTGTATTGGGATTACTTAAAAATCTTGATATACAAAAGCTTAATAGCAGTGTGGCACTTAAAAGTGATGGTTGGCTAAAGCTTGGCGTAAATTTGCAAGGTTATAATAAGCAAGCAGAGCAGCAAGTTAACTTTAATTATAATCATGAAGAAAATATATTTACTTTATTACGCGCATTGCGCTTAAGTGATGAAATTACACAAAAAGTTGAGCAACAATACTCACAAAAAGGAAACTAATGATGAAACAGTCGTTAAGCATAAAAGTACTTATTGTATTTGCAGCAATAAGTGCCCTTGGTGCGTGTACGCACCGAGTAGAGGTAGCTGCTAAAGAGCCTATTACAATTAATTTAAATGTGAAGGTTGATCACGAAATTCGTGTAAAAGTAGATAAAGAACTCGATAATTTATTTAGTGACGACAGTGAGTTATTTTAAGGAGCTAGGATATGAAAGTTAACAACAAATTAAGCATAATTACATTAGTTAGTGCTGTATGTATGTCTTTTTCGGTATGGGCTATTAGTTTAGATGATGCTAAAAGCCAAGGTTTAGTAGGCGAAGATAGCTCAGGCTATTTGGGTTTAGTGGTACAAAATGCAGAGGCTAAAGTGGTCGTTGATACCATTAATGCTAAGCGTAAAGCACAGTATTTAAAATTAGCGCAAAAAAATAACTTGTCACTGTCGCAAGTAGAGGCGTTAGCGGCGGCAAAAACAATCGAAAAAACTCAAAGAGGTCATTTTGTTGAAGTAAATGGTAATTGGGTTAAAAAATAACGAGTTATTTACTGTTATATGCTATTTACTGTTATATATAACCGAGCGCTTTAAGCGCTCGGTTTTTTACACCCTTCGAGTAACTGTTGCCAAAAATCGATACCCTTGCGCCTTGCTAAATTTATATTATGCTCAGGTATAGATTCGGGTTCGTTATAACTCTCAAGTGCTGCACTCATACTTGCTTCGCGAATTAAATGCAAAGTAGGAAAAGGGGAGCGATTAGTATAGTTTGCCGCATCGCTTGCATCGCTATCGGCAAATACATAATCGGGATGAAAATTAGCAATTTGATACTTACCTTCAAAACCTTGGGCTACTAACAGCGCGTTGGCTAAGTCAACCAAGTCTAAAAAGTCTTCAAAGTCGCAAAAGCCGTTATCAAACATAATAAGTGTGGTTTCGCGTGCAGCCTCTCGGTCAAGCTCAATACATTGCTCAAGCATGTCCATTACTGCATCGTCTATGCTGCTTGCAGGGCTTACAAAATAATGAATACAGTTATTTTCTACTTCTTTGCGGGCAAAGGGACAAAAGTTATATTTTACAATAACATTTGAAACCCATTCGCGGGTTTGGCTTATGGCTATGTAGGTCACGGTTTGGGCTCTAAATATTGATTAATAATGTTAAGTGTTTTTTGTATAGCACCTTGGTTATTGGCCACGCATTGCGCTGCTTTTTTACCTAAAGTTTGGCATGCTTTGCTGTTTTGATTTAATGCTATAAGTTGTTGTGTTAGCTCATCAGCATTATCAACCACAATAGCGCCTTTGAGCTTTATAAGCTCAGGGTAAATATGATCAAAGTTATAGGTATGGACTCCGCTGATAACGCCCACTGAAAATGCAGCTGATTCAAGTGGATTATGGCCACCACGGCGAATTAAACTGCCGCCAATAAAGCTCACATTAGCAGCGCCATATAAGTATTGCAGCTCGCCAAGCGTATCTGCTAACAAGACGTTTTCGTTATTATAATTATTATTGCTGCGACGACTAAAACTCAGTGTACTTTGCGTTAGTAAATCTGCAACCTTATCGAACTGTTCAGGATGACGCGGCGCTATTATGAGTAACGCATTGGGTTGTTTTTCTAATAGATTTTTATGAGCGCTAATTACCTGCTCATGCTCGATAGGGTGAGTGGAGCCTGCAACCCATATAAAGCGCTGCTCTAAATTATAAAGCTGTTTGAGTGCAGTTACCTTAGTTAGTTGCTCTTGGGTAGGTGTAATATCAAATTTTATTGAACCTGTAACTTTACTTTTATGTGGCTCAAGGCCAAGCTCTATAAAGCGTTTGGCGTCAGTTTTATTATGACTGGCTAATACAGTGATAGAGCGCATAATAATATGCGTTAGCTTAGCTACTTTTTGATAACCCTGTTGCGATTTTTCAGACAAGCGAGCGTTTAAAACAAGTACCGGAATATTTCTATTGCGACTACTTGCCATAAGGTTGGGCCACAGTTCAGTTTCTAAAATACACAGGGCTTGTGGCTTTACTCGTTTTAAAAATCGGGCGGTTGCAAATGGAAAGTCCATAGGTAAGTAGCAGCAGGCTACCGTGTTTTTAAACTGCGTAATGATTTGCTCACGACCAGTAGGGGTGTTGCACGTTATAAGTATATTTAATTTAGGGTGCGCTTTTTGTACTGCTTTGATCAGGGGGGTAGCGGCGAGTACCTCACCTACAGATGCACAATGCACTAGCAGCGGCTTATTGTTATTGGCAAATAAAGACTTGTCCACAAAACCAAAGCGCTGTTTAAAGTGCGCTCTATAACCTGGGTTTTTTTTACCGCGTAATACATATAAATAAAATACGATTAGTGGGCTAATAATCATTAATGCGAGTGAATAAAAAATGCGTGCCATACTAAGCTTTTATAAGGGTAAGTCGTCTTAGTTTAACGTGAAAATGATCAATTCTAAACACAGAAAAGATAAAATATGGTTTGTGTTCAGCTGCTACCCGATAAAATAATAATAACGCTATTCAAGTTAGCTCAAAATACCTGTTTCAGTAATATGTATATTGAGGTGATTTGGGTATAGATTTATGGAATAATGAAATTAATTTTTCCTGCCATTTCAATTCCTAGAGGAATTTACCATGTCAATTATCGATTCAGTAGCAACGAGTTACCTTGAGAGTTTAAATCGTCATTTAGCATTATTTGAAACGATGGAGGCTTATCATCAAGAGTCTATGCAATTGTTAGAAGTGTGCCATAGTGCATTACAAGCAGGCGGTAAGGTTGTTTGGCTTGGTAACGGTGGTAGTGCGGCCGATGCACAGCATTTAGCGGCAGAATTTGTAGTGCGTTATAAATTAGAGCGTGGTCCACTTGCATCTATGGCACTTACAACCGATACGTCAATTTTAACTGCGCACAGTAACGACTATCATTTTGACACTGTGTTTGAACGCCAAGTACAAGCCTTATGTAAACCAGAAGATTTAGTTATAGGGTTAACCACATCAGGTACAAGCGCCAATATTAATCTAGCGTTAGCAGCAGCGAATAAAATAGGGGCCTTTACCGTAGCATTAACGGGGCGTGATGGCGGTGAAGTTAAAAATATTGCCAAATTACCTATAATTATTAAAAACGATGAAACAGCGCGAATTCAAGAAGCACACATGTTTATTGGCCATTGGTTATGTGAAGCTATTGATATGGTAGTTGCGGAGCAGCAGTAATGGATTTATCGCTATTAAAAAACTTATCAGCCGCACGTATTTTGGTGGTTGGCGATGTAATGCTTGACCGTTATTGGTATGGTGATTCAGGGCGTATTTCCCCAGAAGCTCCGGTACCGGTAGTAAAAGTAAGTAAATTAGAAGACAAAGCCGGTGGCGCAGCAAACGTGGCTAAAAATATAGCCCGATTAGATGGTAAAGTAGGCCTACTTGGCTTAATAGGCGAAGATGAAGGTGGACAGATACTAGAAGGCATTTTAGAAGGTGAAAAAATAAATTCACAGTTAGTAAGTGTATGCGACTTACCGACAATTTCTAAAATGCGAGTGATTAGCCGTCATCAGCAAGTTGTACGGTTAGATCTAGAAGAGACGTTTACAGAGCAACACAGCCAGCTGTTATTAAACCGTTTAGAGCTAGTACTTGATGAGTACGATTTTATAGTATTTTCTGATTACAATAAAGGTTCATTGAGCCTGATTGAAAACATGATAAGCCTAGCTAAAAAAGCAGGGAAAACGGTACTCGTTGATCCTAAGTCGTCTGATTTACATTTATATAGAGGTGCAGACTACATTACACCAAATTTAAATGAGTTTAAATTAGCGGGTGGGCAAACAGACTCAGAAGAGGGCTTGGCAACAAGTGCGCGTAAGCTCATAAGTGACGCAGGCATAAAAGCAATGTTGCTAACGCGTTCAGAGCAAGGAATGTCGTTAATTAGTGCGACTGAAAAATATGATTTTGCCGCGCAAGAGCTTGAAGTCAGTGATGTAACCGGCGCAGGCGATACAGTTATAGCAACTCTAGCCGTGATGCTAGGGGCGGGAATGACACCTAAAAATGCGGTGGAAATTGCTAACTTAGCAGCGGGCATTGCGGTGAGTAAATTAGGTGCGGCCACAGTGTCGCCAGAAGAACTTAGTCGTAAGCTGGGTCAATATTTACATGCCACTGGTGAGCATTATCAAACTCCGTTTGACGATGTGCTGCAGCATATAGAGTTTGCAAAACAAAATGGCGAAACAATTGTATTTACCAATGGCTGCTTTGATATTTTGCATGCTGGGCACGTACGCTATTTAGCACAAGCAAAAGCGCGTGGCGATAGATTAGTGGTGGGGCTAAATAACGATGCGTCTATATCACGATTAAAAGGCGCCGATAGGCCAATTAATCCGCTAGATGAAAGAGCTATGGTATTAAGTGCACTTTCCTCTGTTGATTGGGTTATTCCATTTGGTAGTGCGGATGAAAATGACACACCGGCTAAATTAATTGAGCAAATTAGCCCAGATATTTTAGTTAAAGGTGGCGACTACACGGTTGAACAAATAGCCGGTGCTGAGCATGTACTGCTTCACGGCGGAAAAGTTGAGGTGCTTGAGTTTTTAGATGGTTGCTCAACTTCAAAAGTGATTAGTAAGATTAAGCAGTAATTACGACGGTTATTAATGAATTAAAAAAGGGATGAAAACAGTGTTTTCATCCCTTTTTATTTGCACTTATTATCCTAGTTTAGGATAGCCAAAAATCCCGAATTTAAAAGTTATATTCATATTTAGCAAATGCAGATGTGTCGTTTTCTGCTGCATCGTTATTTGATGCAAAAGCGCCTAGCGTTAAGCGCCCACCCATAGCAAGTTGCCTGTAACGTATTTCAAGCTGTTTACTGTTATAAGCTGTTTTAGTAATGGTATTGCCTAAATCAGGGTTATTAGGGTAGCGATCGCGGTTATCATTGTTGTAATCAACATCGCGTAATTTAACTTGCCAATCATCTCCATTTGAAAGCTGGCCTAGCACAGTTAGTACTAGTGATTGCGCGTCATTATCAAATGTTGAACCTATGGTACGGCCATGGTAGCGGTAACCAGATTTGTAATCTGAATGCTCGTAATAGCAGTTTTCACTGCTTGATTCAGCAGAGCATGTTACGCCCGTATCTATGTACTCTACATTTACTAATACGTTTTGATCATAAATACGATGAGTAGTTTGTACACCAAATAAATAGGCTCTGTCGACAGGTTTAAACTTTGAGCTGGCATCTTCACCAATGGTACTTGCATAAATTGCGTACGGTTGGCTAAATAAAGTGTCAGACCAGCGAATATCTATACCCGCAAGTTGATTACCAATCTTAGATTTTAATTCATCATCACAAGTAGTAGTGCCATCTATACAAGCTGCTTCACCTGTCACTATATCAATAAAGTCACTCGCTGAACTAGGTTGGCCATCGCCAGCCCATTGCGCTGACCAGCTCAGTGCAATTTCTAATTGCTGTAGTGGTCTAAAGTTAACGCGAGTACTCCACAGTAAAGCATCAGGAATTACACGAGTAGATTCTAACTGAGCCATTTGCGCGGTAAATCCCCATTGGCCTAACCAGCTTAGCCAAGGGGTTTCAAAGGCAGTGCTTTGCTCTCGAGTCACGCTCATTGCAGGCAATGGTTTAGCGTTGCCCGACATTATTAAACTATTATCAACCCCCGGGCCCCAAAACTGCTCTATGGCACCGGCTCTAAAAATCCAGTTACCTAAACGGTAAGCTATATAACTGCCATCAAAGGAGGTGTCATTACAGTCAGTAAGTGCTTGCTCATCTAGCACTATATCGTCTGCAGTTTTCCCAGTAACAAAACACTTTTTGCCATCATTGCGATAATTAACCGCTACTTTAGCGGCAAAACTGTCGCCTAAATAGGCGTAGGCAGCAGATGCTTCTGACTCTTGGGTATTAGTTGCGCCAAAACTGGTGGCAACAATAGTATCTGAACTTGCAAAAGCAGACAGTTGTACACTATGAGAGCCCGTATTTTCAGACTTGTAACGATGTTTTACCCGTAATAAAGCATCTTGCAAGTTTGGCGATAACTGGCCTAGGGGAGTGTTATCTACTTCACTTATAAAGCTCTTCCACATTAGAGGGTAAGTGGTTACCGGGGCTAAAATAACGCCAGCATCGGCTAAAAGTTGAATATCAGCTCTTAACCCATAATCATCTGGTTTTACCCATGGCTCTGCGTTAACCGGCGCGCTCATTGCGCAAAAAAGTGAAGACAATATAAAAATTTTGTTTCGCAAAGTTCAGATCCTTGTGATTTAAATTACCTTAAGTTTAGCAATCAAAGCACTTTATTGCAGTAACTAAATGGGCGCAGTAAGGCTAAAAATAAGATAAAAAGGGTCGCTATCTATCGCTAAAACTATGTGATTGATATACTGAGTGCCAAATCGGAAATTGAGATTGTAATGAGCAAAAAACGACTTTTATTTATTCCTGTATCATCACCAGAGGGTATTGGTGAATATATGCGTTCACTTTTGCTAGCGCAAACGCTAGAAAATGAATGCTCAGGGGATATAAATATCCACTTTATTTTAAATAAACATACGGCTTATGCTAAAAGTTGCCCTTTTGAAACCACACTTTTAGAGAGGTCGGCAACCAAAGAAACTAAAGCAGTTTGTCAATTTATTGAGCAATATAAGCCTGATGTGGTGGTGTTTGATTGTGCTGGTCGTGCTGAGCATATGAAAGCGGCAAAAAAAGTGGGCGCAAAAGTTGTTTTCATCTCGCAACATGAGAAAAAACGAGCCAAAGGATTAAAGCTTAATCGTATTGGTTTAATTGACGTGCACTGGGTAATACAGCCAGATTACTGCATCGAGCCACTTACATGGCTAGAAAAGCTTAAATTAAATACCTTTGCTTTAGCACCTCCGCATAATGTAGGTCCCTATACTGCGTTTGCCTCTGAGCAACAAAAGCAGCAAGTATTAAACGACTATGATTTAACAAAAAATGAATATTTTATAGTGAATGCAGGCTCAGGCGGACACACTTTAAACGGTCAAAATTGTGCTGATATTTATTTTCAAGCTGCACTGGCCATCACTCAACGTACCTCGCTAAAGGGGGTTGTTGTTTTTGGGCCCAATTACACCAAGCCGTTACCGCAAACTGATGAATTAATTTGCATACCAAGTCAGCAGGGTAGTGAGTTTTTGGCATTGTTAAGCCAAGCTAAAGTAGCGCTATTAAGTGCGGGCGATACATTATTACAAGCTATTGCGGTACAAACTCCTACAGTCGCTTGCGCTATATCAAAAGATCAAAGTAACCGTATTGCACGCTGCGTTACTACTGGCGTGGTAATAAAAGCTAAACTCGATATTTTAGACATAACCAATAAAGTAAATGAGATTATCACTGAACCTAATTATCAAAATATACTCAGTAACTACGCGTTATTTGCAAACGTGCATAGTTTTGATGTAATTAACCAAGGTGTAAAAGCATTATTATTTGGAAGTAAATAATGAATATAGTGATAGTAATTGATTCACTGGTTGGCGGTGGTGCTGAAAAAGTAATGCTTACTTTGGCTGAGCAAATAGCGACACTTAAACACAATGTGACTATTTTATCACTCGCTAATAGCGTTGAATACGATATCCCAAGTAACTTACAAGTTGAGAGCTTATTTACGGATAGAGCGTCGAAGGTTGACCGTTTTTGGCTACGAAAAGCAAGTGTCGCTAAACTAGAGTCGTGGTTTGAAAAAAAGAAAAGTGAAGTCGGGTACATTGACTTAGTACTGTCAAATTTAGATCGTAGTAATAACCTGCTTGCGCGTAGTAATGTCGAAAATATCCATTTTGTTATGCATAACTCAGTAAATGCTGAGCTAGCAAGGCAAAAAAAATTAGGGCCTCTTTCTTATTTATACCTTAAAAAAAGTAAACAAAATTTAAATGGTAAATCACTCATTTGTGTATCCAAAGGGGTTGAAAATGAAATTACCCAAGGTAACTTAATTACTCCAAGTGCGATCACTACAATTTATAACCCATTCGATTTAAAAAAAATCAATCAGCAAGCCAGTGAGCTAAACACTAACATTCCTAATGTGCCTTACCTTATTCATGTTGGGCGATTAGCCAAGCAAAAACGTCACGATATTTTATTCGCAGCGTTTGCTAAGTTAGATAAAAAGTACAAACTAGTACTGTTATGTAACAAACCGACAAAGGCATTAAAACTTGCACAGCAATATGGAATTGCAGAGCAACTGATTGTGCCAGGGTTTGAGCAAAATCCGTATAATTGGATAAAACATGCCAAAGCGCTAGTATTAAGCTCAGATTTTGAAGGCTTGCCAACGGTATTAATAGAAGCACTTGCAGTAGGTACACCAGTGGTGAGCACTAACTGTACTTTTGGCCCCAGCGAAATACTAACAGGTGCGCTAAGTAAGTATTTAGTGCCAATACAGCAAAGTGAGCAGTTAGCACGTGTAATTGAACAAGTGCTGGCAGATAAGCCAAACGTTACAAATGCAGCTATTTTACAACAAGTAAACGCAGAGCAAGTGGCTGCCAAGTACTTAGCTTTAGCTAACTAGCAGCTAAAGTAAGTTAGCGCTTAAGCTTTGTGTAACTGGCATACAAGGCTTGCCAGTCGCTGGCTTGCCAGTTAAACACAGGGTTGCGGCCTTGTTCTTTTAAAAACGAGCGCATTAGGCGTTCCATATTACTTTGTTGCCATTGTAAGGCGGGCGGTTTAATTTCGCCGCGATCAAAGTCAATAATATATACTTGGCCAGTGTCATTAAATAAAATATTATTAATGTTTAAATCTGCGTGGTATACGCCTTTACGGTGAAAGAGCGCAATGGTTGTTGCTATACTTGTTAATTCAGATTCAGTTAAAGCACGCTCAACAAGTATATCCAGTACACTTTTGGCACCTGTTACCGCCTCGGTAATAATATCACCGCGGTAAATTAACCCGCTTCGAGTCACTTTTGCAGCAATGGGAGTTGGTACATTTAAGCCAAGCTCAATTAACTGCGCCATTAAGGCAAACTCTTTATATACTCGCGTTTGCTCAAAGCCTAAATACAAGTATTGGTCACTGAGTAATTTACCGACCAAGCCACCGCGCCAATAATGTCTTAGCACAGCGGTTAGTTCATTATTTTTAAAAAACCACGCCATTGCGCGGCCTTTTTTAGCACCCACTATTTTATTTTGTTGCTGCCAGTAGTCGGCATTAAACCAGTTTAAATTAACCTGATTTTCATAACTAGGGTGGCTCAGCAGAGTATGCTTACCTTGGACGTGTTGTTTGAACATAGCTCACGGGTATTACTTAAATATGCGCCTATGTTAGCGCGTTTTAAAGCCGAGGATAAGTACTTGCAATAGCGCGATTATAATTTAAGATCGGGTTTTACTATTTAATGCCCAAGGAAACGCGTGACTTCAGTGCCTAACTACTCCTCTATTTGTATTTTACGACTCTCTGCTATTGGCGATGTATGCCATGCTGTGAGTGCAGTACAAGCGATTCAAAAAGCGCATCCTAATGCAAAAATCACTTGGGTTATTGGCAAAGTAGAAGCTATGTTATTGGCTAACTTACCCGGTGTTGAGCTGGTGGTGTTTGATAAAAAACAAGGCCGCGTAGCACTGAAAAATTTAAAGCAAACTTTTAAAGGGCAAAACTTTGATGTACTGCTTAATATGCAGGTGGCATTAAGGGCCGGGTTTGTTGCACGTTGTATTCCTGCAAAAGTTAAAATAGGCTTTGATTGGGCGCGCTCAAAAGAACTGCATAGCCTATTTATAAATAAACGCATTGCAGCGCAGCCACATGCGCACGTGTTAGAAGGGTTTAAAGGCTTTGCTAAAGCCATTGGCGTAAATGATTATCAGCCAAGTTGGGAAATGCCTTATACACAGCAAGATCAAAACACAGCCGATGAATTACTCACTGCAGAATATTTATCTAATAAGCTGTTTGTTATCTCTCCAGCAGCAAGTAAAGCGCAGCGTAATTGGCTTCCCGAACGTTATGCCGCGCTTGCTGATTATGCCCATCAGCAGGGATTTAAAGTGGCCTTGACCGGCGGCCCTACCGAGCTGGAAATAAACCTTGCCAATAATATTATTAAACACAGCCAACACAGCATTTTAAACCTAGTTGGTAAAACTAAGCTTAAAGAATTGTTGTGCGTGTTAAAACGCGCCAGTGTAGTACTAGCCCCAGATACTGGCCCTGCCCATATGGCAGTAACGGTAGGCACTCCTGTTATTGGGCTATATGCCCATTCAAACCCAGCGCGTACAGGGCCGTATTTATACCAAAACTATGTGGTTGAGGTATATCATCAAAACTTGCTTAAACAAACGGGTAAAACAGCGCAGCAGCTGCCTTGGGGCACACGTATTAAAGGTGACGATTTAATGAGCCAAATTACCATTGATGCGGTAAAAGCTATGTTTGATCATGTTGTGCAAAAAGAGTCGTTATAATGAATCAATCACAAAAAAATAAAGCGCTATTTTTAGATAGAGATGGCGTAGTAAACGTTGATCATGGCTATGTGTATCAAAGTGAGCGGTTTGAATTTATCGAAGGAGTATTTAGCACGTGCAAGGCATTTTATGATGCCGGTTATAAAATTATTATTGTAACTAATCAGTCAGGTATTGGCCGTGGTTATTACACCGAGGCTGACTTTATAGCACTGACCAGCTGGATGAAAGCACAGTTTAGCGCACATCAGATATTGATAAGCGACGTTTATTTTTGCCCTCATCATCCTAAAAATGCATTGCCTGAGTATTTAAAACAGTGCGCTTGCAGAAAACCAGCCCCTGGTATGCTACTACAAGGTATTAGTGAGCATAATATCGATCCGCAGCAAAGTATTATGGTAGGCGATAAAAAAAGTGATATGCAAGCTGCAGAACAAGCTGGCATTGCCACGCGCGTATTGGTGCACTCTGGCCAGCAGTTTGATGACAGCGCCAAACAAACTGCAGATTTTATTTTCAATTCAATTAATGATTTACCAGCACTTTTATAAATTTAAATACGCCCCCCAATTCAGGCACTGTAAACTGGCAGGAATTGCTGCCAAATTTATAATTTGCGATGAACTGCAAACAGTGCATTTTATTCGTTAAACTTTTACAATACCCCACATAATAAACAGTAGCTTTGTTTTGCTGTTTAACCTGTTAAATAAAATGGAGACTAAAGATGAGAGCATCTGCTTTTTTTAGCCAGCTACAACAGCAAATTGAAGACGTAAAAACTGAAGGTTTGTATAAAAGCGAGCGTATTATTTTATCGCAGCAGCAAGCTCAAATTGAAGTTGCATCAGGCAAAGTAATTAACTTTTGTGCTAATAATTACCTAGGCTTAGCAAATAGCCCTGAGCTAATAAAAGCAGCGCAAGATGGCTTAGACGCACATGGTTTTGGTGTGGCCTCAGTACGCTTTATTTGTGGTACGCAAGATATTCACAAAACGTTAGAGAAAAAAATCAGTGAGTTTTTAGAAACTGAAGATACTATTTTATACTCATCGTGCTTTGATGCTAATACAGGTCTGTTTGAGACTATTTTAGGCGCAGAAGACGCGATTATTTCGGATTCACTTAATCATGCTTCAATTATCGATGGCGTACGTTTATGTAAAGCTAAGCGTTTTCGTTATGCTAATAACGATATGGCTGACCTTGAAAAGCAGCTTATTGCCGCGACCGAAGCAGGTGCTAAAACTAAGCTAATTGCTACAGATGGCGTGTTCTCTATGGATGGCGTTATTTGTGATTTAGCCACTGTGTGTGATTTAGCTGATAAATACGATGCATTAGTAATGGTTGACGACTCGCATGCTGTGGGCTTTGTTGGCGAAAATGGTAAAGGCACACCAGAGTATTGTAACGTGCTTGATCGCGTAGATATTATTACCGGTACCTTAGGTAAAGCATTGGGCGGTGCATCAGGTGGTTATACATCAGGTAAAAAAGAAATTGTTGAGTGGTTGCGTCAACGTTCGCGTCCTTACTTATTTTCAAATTCATTAGCTCCGGCAATTGTGACTGCATCGATTAAAGTGCTTGAAATGCTAGAAAGTGGTGGCGAGCTTCGCGCTAAGCTTTGGTCAAACGCTAAATACTTCCGCGAGCAAATGGAAGCAGCTGGCTTTACCTGTGGTGGTAAAGATCATGCCATTATTCCAGTTATGCTAGGCGATGCTAAAGTTGCATCATTAATGGCTGATAAGTTATTAGTTGAAGGTATTTATGTAACCGGTTTTTCATTCCCTGTTGTACCTAAAGGTCAGGCACGTATTCGTACCCAAATCTCAGCTGCACATAGCATTGAACAACTTGATACCGCCATTGCTGCCTTTACCCGTATTG
Source organism: Pseudoalteromonas sp. SCQQ13 (assembly GCF_015864415.1). Lineage (NCBI taxonomy): Bacteria > Pseudomonadati > Pseudomonadota > Gammaproteobacteria > Alteromonadales > Pseudoalteromonadaceae > Pseudoalteromonas > Pseudoalteromonas sp. SCQQ13. The sequence goes on from NZ_JADYXG010000018.1 coordinate 24,318, forward strand.
GTAAAGAAATGGGCGTTATTTAATTTTATTGTAAACCGCGCTATAGCCGCGGTTTTTTAGTTGAGTGTGAATTATGAAAGCATTATCTAAATTAAAAGCAGAACCGGGTATTTGGATGACAGATGCGCCAAAACCAGAAGTTGGCCATAACGACCTGCTAATTAAAATTCGTAAAACTGCAATTTGTGGCACCGACGTTCATATTTATAAGTGGGACGAGTGGGCGCAAAAAACTATTCCTACACCTATGGTTGTTGGCCATGAGTATGTTGGCGAAGTGGTCGATATGGGCCAAGAAGTACGTGGTTTTAAGGTTGGCGACCGAGTATCTGGCGAAGGCCATATTACGTGTGGCCATTGTCGTAACTGTCGTGCAGGGCGCGTACATTTATGTCGTAACACCACAGGTGTAGGCGTAAATCGCGAAGGTGCATTTGCTGAATACTTAGTTATACCAGCGTTTAATGCGTTTAAAATTCCTGATAATATTTCAGACGAATTAGCATCAATTTTTGACCCTTTTGGTAATGCCGTACATACCGCGCTGTCGTTTGATTTAGTCGGCGAAGATGTATTAATTACTGGTGCAGGCCCCATTGGTATTATGGCAGCAGCAGTGGCAAAGCACGTAGGCGCACGTCACGTAGTTATTAGCGATGTAAACGAATACCGCTTAGAGCTAGCACGCAAAATGGGTGCAACACGCGCTGTTAACGTAGCCAACGAAAAGCTTGAAGATGTAATAAAAGAGCTAGGTATGACTGAAGGCTTCGATATTGGTCTTGAAATGTCGGGTGTACCAAGTGCTTTTAATTCTATGCTAAATAATATGAACCATGGCGGTAAAGTTGCCATGCTAGGTATTCCACCATCAGATATGGCGGTAGACTGGAACCAAGTGATTTTTAAAGGCTTAGTGATCAAAGGTATTTATGGCCGTGAAATGTTCGAAACCTGGTATAAAATGGCAAGTCTTATTCAATCAGGTTTAGACTTAAACCCAATTATCACTCATCAATATTCAATAGACGACTTTCAAGCTGGTTTTGATATGATGATTTCAGGACAATCAGGCAAAGTGATACTAAACTGGGATTAATTTAGTTTAATACGGTTTTATAAATGGTATTAAAAGGGCGGCTTGAGTCGCCTTTTTTATTGATTTAATTATTTTTAAAAGAGATTTCAATGGCATTTAAACATATATCAATAGCACAAACTCTTGAATTATTAGATAAAGAAGACGTAGTAATTGCAGACATCCGCGATCCAAATTCATATCAAGCGGGGCATATTCCAGGTTCTGAAGCGCTTTCGAACGCTAACATTGCACACTTTATGATGGAAAAAGAGTTTGATCAGCCAATAATTATTGTTTGTTATCACGGTATGAGCTCGCAAGGCGCAGCAAGCTACTTAGTGGAGCAAGGTTTTGAAGATGTGTACAGTATGGATGGTGGTTTTACAGCATGGGAAGCGGCCTACAGCGAGAAAGTTGAACGATGATAGAGCTTGGCAGTTTAAATAATCCGCGTGCTGCACAAGGCTTTATAGACTATTTAAAAAGCCAAGACTTGCAAGGCGAGTTACGCTCAACAGATGGTAGCACAGTAATTATTAGCGTTTTACCTGAGCACTTTCATCAAGTGCAACCGCTTTGGGCTGAGTTTACGCAAAATCCTAATCATGCCCGCTACCAGCAAGCATCTTGGGAAGTTGGAAGCACGCAATCACCGCTTAAGTATCAAGGGCAATCGCTGAATTTAGTGGCGCGATTTAAAGCGCTTAGCTGGCTTAATCAAACGGTTAGCATTTTAAGTATTGTTATTTATATTGCATTTTTATTGGGTGGATTTGAAACAATATATACCACGTTGCAGTTTAATCCTGCCGAGCCATTAACGTGGATTACCCCTGCTATAGTGCACTTTAGCGCCATGCATATTGTATTTAACTTAGTTTGGTGGGTGTCGCTTGGCGATAATATCGAAAAACAATGTGGCAAGCTCAGCTTAATCGGGCTGTTTGTGGTAAGCGCCTTAATCAGCAATTGGGCACAATATTTAATGGTTGGCCCTAACTTTGGTGGCCTAAGTGGCGTGGTATACGCGCTGCTTGGCTTTTGCTGGATCCACAGCGCCTTAAACCCTAAACAACCTGCATTAGTAAGTACTGCAATTATTGGTTTTATGCTAATTTGGTTGGTGCTCGGTTTTGCGGATGTGTTGTTTATAGGGATGGCTAATTGGGCGCATTTAGGCGGGTTAATTAGCGGTATGGCTTATGCCGTTACCACGTCTATATTAAAAACTAAAAGCCACAATTAATGATATAAATACTTGGTGAACAAGACTTCACGGATGATCTCTTGTCCCGTTTCTTCTTTTAATAAGCTTTTAAGTTTTGCTGCACTTTTTACTCTTATTTCTTCACGCCCACTGAGCGATTTTATTTTATCTTCAGGTTCTTTAGATAAAATTTCAACTAAGGCGTCGCGCAGCAATGGCGTATGGTGCTCTACGGTTGCAATATCTGATGCGTTATTTAGCATTAAATCGATAGTAATGCGCACATAGCCCATTTTTTTACTCGATGCGCCAATATAGTTGGTAATAATGTCTGGCTCAAAACCAAAGTAACCCACAGTCGAATCTGCTCGTGCGGTTAAGCTTACTAAACTTGCGATAAGTACAAAAAGGCCGGCGAATACTGTTTTTTTCATGTTAAATGCTGTTTTTTATAAACGTGTTGTAAATAGTCTATACCTTATAGTGCCTAATATACAGCGCAGAGCAACTATTAGTGGCAGTAAATCGTACTTTTTCAAATGCTTTGGCAATGTTATTATTCAACTGATTTTTATTAAGTAGAGCAATTGTGATTACTTTCCCTGTTTCATTATCTGCCGATTGGCAATGTGCCTCACTGTTTAGTGATTTATCGAGTGCAGAGCAAGAGTGGTTATTTGAACCGCATTCATTAACAGCCAAATTAAAAAGTCGCTCACAGTGTTTTAGTGTAAAAGTACTTAGTGAGCAAGAGTTTGAGCTTAGTGCAGAGCAACAACAATTATTAGGCTGTACGCAAACTACTGCGCTTAACCGTGAGGTACTTTTACTTTGCGACAATAAACCGGTTGTATATGCGCAAAGCTGGTTGCCAGCAAGTGTAAACGCCGCAAATAATAAATTACATAATATGGGGGAGCGACCATTAGGCGATGTGATTTTTCAAGATCCACAATTAACCCGCACAGATATAGAAATTGCGCGCTTTAATACCCAGCATTCATTACAACAGCTTGTTGCACAATTAAAGTTACCATCGCAAAGTTTACTTGGCCGTCGCAGTCTATTTTCGCTTAAAGACTATAAATTTTTAGTGTGTGAAGTGTTTTTACCAGGAGCGTATTTGTACTCATGAAATTAGCGCGTTTAACCCCAAGCCATATTCCTTATTATATTGCGCTCATGCGTATAGATAAACCAATAGGTACTTTACTATTACTTTGGCCAACATATTGGGCGCTGTGGTTAGCAAATGCAGGAATGCCAAGTTTAACTAACTTTATAGTATTTACGCTGGGTGTTGTGATAATGCGCAGCGCCGGATGCGTTATTAATGATTTTGCCGACAGAAAAATAGATGGTTCGGTTAAACGTACAATGCAGCGGCCATTAGTTTCAGGACAGGTTAGTAGTGGTGAAGCGATTAGTTTGTTTATATTATTAATAACAGTCGCATTTTTACTGGTGTTAATGCTTAGTGTAAATACAATATTACTCTCTTTTGGTGCACTTGCTTTAGCGTTTTGTTACCCGTTTATGAAGCGTTATACACAATTACCGCAAGTGGTGTTAGGCGCAGCATTTGGTTGGGCTATTCCTATGGCTTTTATGGCGTCAATTAATGCACTTCCTATACAGGCTTGGCTGTTATTTATTGCTAATATTTGCTGGACGGTAGCCTACGACACTATGTATGCCATGGTCGACAGAGATGATGACTTAAAAATAGGGGTTAAATCTACCGCTATTTTATTTGGTAAATACGATCGTCACATTATAGGGTTACTTAATTTAGCCTTTATAGCGTTAATGCTCGCTATAGGAGCACTTAATAATATTGGGCTGAGTTATTGGCTTGGTCTTAGTGTTGCTATTGTATTGTTAGTTTACCAACAAGTGCTTATTCAACAACGCGCACGCACCGATTGTTTTAAAGCGTTTTTAAACAATCATTATGTAGGATTAGCCTTTTTTATCGGCTTATTGTTTTCCTACCCTGTCGCATTTTAATAACAGGGTAGAGTATTGTTAGCGGGGTGGATCAATAATGCCACTGATTGACGTGTTTTTTCTGAACCAACCAGCAATCGAGTAGCGTTCATCAACCGCAGGTAGCACTTCATGAACAAAGCGTTCGCTTTCAAATAATACTAAGGTGCCAGCTGTTGGCCTAATAGTAATTTCAATGTCTTTACTTTTAGGTTTATAAATAACTAACTCGCCGCCTTGCTGTGGCGTGTTTAAGTATAAAACGGTGGTAAAAACACGGTTAGAACGACCTTTAAAAGCATCAACATGCTTTTTATAAAAATCACCTAAAGTATATTTTGCGTAGTGGCATTCATAATCAAATAACCCCATAAAAAAACACCGGTTAAGTGTTGTTCTAATGCCTTCCATCGCAGTTTGATAATTTTTTTGGGCTTGCGAACTGCCATCAAACCAGTATGTTTTGTCTTTGCGAATAGTGCTATCAATTTGCTGATTATTTAAGCGGCCAATTCCAGCTAAGCTAAAGTGCGGGTTTATCCGGTAACAATCGGCCATTAAATCAGACATTAAGCCTTCATCAATGGCGTTTTCAACAATAGCGTAACCATAAGCTTCAATATGATCTAAATATATTTCTGAGGTAATAAAGTTGCCCATTGATACTAATTATTAAAATAAAGAGCTGCTAGTCTAGTGCAAAGCAACTTAATAGCCATCATTTATATGTTTAAAGGCACTTATTTTATTTATTAATTTACCGTCATAGCCATTTTTTTTATCAGTGATAACAGGTGCTCTATATGCTCACCCACTTCAATTTTTTGACTCGTTTGTACTATAAGTTGCTCACGGCTTAGGTCTTTATTGGTTTTTAACTGAATAAGATTACTATTTTCAGCAATAGCATTGGTGTGCTCAATGCCTGCTATTGCAAAATGATCTGACTTTTCAAGACCTGCCATTACTTGCTCTATGCTGCCAACTTTAATGCTAGATGATTTGTTTAATCCATCAATGGCTTCATTAAGCATAAGTTGTACGGGTTTAGATTGTGAAAAACAACCAAACATAGGGTAGTGATCTAGCTCTTGTTTGCTAATGTCGGCTTTATGCGCAAGAGGGTGGTTTTTAGAAACAAATAAAATTAGCTGATCAGGTAAGTGAATATCACTACCAATGCTATTAATGGCTTGCGAATAAACACTAATATCTATTTCGCCCTGTTGCAGTTTACGCGAAAGTTCTTGTTTATCTTGGAGTTGCATTTCAATTTTAATATGCGGATATTGATTTAAAAATTGCCCACACGAAATAGGTACAACACTACTTGCTTTGTTGGTGTAGCCAATAATTAGCTTTTTTTCAATAGTGCCATTAATAGATTGAAAAATACGCTGCTTAGTTAATGCCAACTCACTAAGCGTATTTTTAGCATAATCAAGAAAAAGTTCACCAGCATCGGTAAGGTGTACCGAGCGAGTAGAGCGTTTAACTAACTCGTAGCCTATTTCTTCTTCAAGAGTTTGAATGCTACGTGTAAGCGCCGACGTGCTTATTTTAGTTTGTTCTGCGGCTTGTCTGAAGTGGCGTAACATGCCAAGTGCTATGAATTGTTCCAGTTGTTCAAATCTCACTTTATAGTCCCTTTTTATAAGTAAGTCGCATATACGCGAACATAGTAATATTACTTATTAATCTATTAAAATTAATAAGTAATATTTAAATGCGATTGTAAATTTATAATAAATTTCAATCAGCATATCCCTCTTTTAGTATTAATTAAAGAGTGAAATTGTTAAATAGTATTATCCTTTAGGTTAATAACTAATAGTTTGTTATGTGTTTTAAGCTTTTATTATGCAAGTAACATATAAAGTAGCTTTGCCTTAAGGGTTAATAAACCACTGTGCAAAAATTATTATTTGAAACTATAAGCTTTTATTCAACAAAGTTACGACTAACCCGGTTGCTCAATGGTTTATTTTCAATGCTTTGCAGTTCTATTTCAATTGCATCGCAAGAAATATGAATTTCAAATAACGAGGTTAATAACGATAAACTTAAGCAAGTAAGACTAACGCCAAATAAAATAATTCCAGTAGTATTGAGCTCTATAAATAACGCAAACATGGAAAGTGTGCATAGTAAAAAAGATACAACTCCATATACCTGCATGGTTCTTATAAGTTTTATACGCTTTCTTAAATTGGTTATTTGCGCAACAACAACCGGGCGAATTGATTCACCTTCACGGGCGTTTAATCCTCTAATTAATTGCGCTATTACTAAAAATCGGTTTGTATAGGCAAGTAGTAACAATGAAATAGCCGGAAAAAGTAATCCTGGAGTTGTAAGTGTCATATTTATTCCTGCAAGCTGGCTAGTTTATGAATTAACACATTAATGAAAGGCATTGTAAACACAAATAAATGAGGTGAAAATTGCAAAATACTAATAGTGATAACTTAACCGCTGACCCTTTCACATGGATAACAATATATCGCGCTGAAAATAGTTTAGAAGCGAATATAATTAAAGGCTTAATCTTAAATGATGGCATAGAGTGTCAAATTAAAGGTGAAATGCTGCAAGGAGCTTTAGGAGAAATACCGTTTGATCAGGCTCAAGCCAGTGTGCAGGTTTATGCGATAAAAGAGCGCCATGCGCGACAAATATTGGTAAACTACCAGCAAGTAAAACAATCAGCTCCAGATTGGGTGTGTCCTAATTGTAATGAGCATAATGGATCAACATTTGAATTTTGTTGGTCATGCGAGACGTTAAAAAATGACAAAAGCAAATAACTTTCAGCGTATTAGAGAGCTAAACTACTTACAAAAAGCAGTGTTAGCCAGTGCCTTAATTGAACGTATGCTACCTAACTATGGCCTATTTAGTGAAGCAACAGGGTTTGGTGACGAAACCGTTTTACGCAGTGCTTTAAATGTTTGCTGGGAGAAAATACTGCTACCAAAAAGTAAGATTGATCTTGAAAAGCAAATCGAGAAAATAGAACCCAATGTGCCTGAGCTAGCTGACTTTGATATGTTTGGTACGTATCCGGCAATTGATGCCGCGACCGCATTATTAAGTCTTATGCATGGTTTAATGGCGCAAGATGAGCAAGAGCTCATAAATATAAGTAAAATATCGCAAGCAACGGTTGCCCGCTTTATTGAGTATCAAATGACTGTTGAAGGTGAAGTTGCCGATAACAAAGCAATACGCGAACACCCACTAATGCAATACGAAATGGATGTATTAGGTGAGCTAATTGATTTTGTAGAAGCCATGGGCCGTGTGACCTCTGATAATGTTAAAGAACTTAAAAAACATGTGCTTGCTGATGGGCAAACCAATATTGGTTTAACATTATAAAACGTAAATAATTTAGTTTAAAAAGCACCTAAATAGGTGGCAGGAGAAAAACAGTGCGAATTTTGGGCATTGAATCGTCATGCGATGAAACCGGTATTGCTATATACGATGACGAAAAAGGTTTATTGGCGCATCAATTATATAGCCAAGTAAAAGTACACGCAGACTATGGCGGTGTAGTGCCAGAGCTGGCATCACGGGATCATGTACGTAAAACGCTGCCCCTTATCGACGCTGCATTTGCACAAGCGGGTTGCGGACCTGAAGATTTAGATGGCGTTGCGTATACAGCAGGCCCTGGTTTAGTTGGCGCACTTTTAGTCGGTACCTCAATTGGTCGCTCTCTTGCTTATGGTTGGGATATTCCTGCTGTAGCAGTGCATCATATGGAAGGGCATTTATTGGCGCCCATGCTTGAGGAAAATGTTCCTGAGTTTCCGTTTATTGCTTTGCTAGTATCGGGCGGACACACCATGATGGTTAAGGTAGCCGGTATTGGCCAGTATGAAGTGCTGGGTGAGTCGGTTGATGATGCAGCAGGCGAAGCATTTGATAAAACAGCAAAATTACTAGGACTTGATTACCCCGGTGGCCCACGTTTAGCTAAAATGGCAGAGCAGGGGGTGGCTAAGCGATTTATATTTCCACGTCCGATGACAGACAAGCCTGGTCTAGATTTTAGTTTTAGCGGTTTAAAAACAGCAGCGTCTATCACTATTCGTGAAAACAATGATGACGAGCAAACTAAAGCCGATATAGCACATGCATTTCAAACCGCGGTTATCGATACCTTGGTAATAAAATGCAAACGTGCACTTAAGCAAACCGGTATTAAACGACTAGTAATTGCTGGCGGCGTAAGTGCTAATACGCAGTTACGTTTGCAGTTGGAGCGTGTAATGCAAGGCATGAAAGGGCAAGTGTATTATCCGCGTACCGAATTTTGTACCGACAATGGCGCTATGATTGCGTACGCAGGGATGCAAAGGTTAAAAGCAGGGCAATTTGCTACCCTTGATATGAAAACTAAACCGCGCTGGCCAATTGACAGCCTAGAAGCTATTTAATAGCAGTTAAATATCGCTTTTTTCATCAGTGGGTGCTTTTTTAGCGCCCACTTTTGGCTCGTTACCACTAAATAATCGTGCGATATTAGAGCGATGCCTAAAAATAATTAGTACCGTAATAAAGGTAACGGGTAGCGTATAAAGTGGCTTTATTAACCAAGTGTATAAAGGTGCAAGCGAAACCGCAATTAAGGCAGCAAGAGAAGAGTAGCGTGTTATTGCTACCATAATAAACCAAGTACAAATTAATAAACCCGCCAAAGATAACCCTATAGGTAATAAAGAACCAAAAGCAGTTGCTACCGCTTTGCCCCCTTTAAAACCAAAAAATAATGGGAACATGTGCCCCAAACAGGCGGCCACAGCGACTAAACCAAGCGCAAGCGGCTCAAGATCTAAAAAGTAGGCCCCCCAAACGGGAATAGTGCCTTTTAAAACATCAAATATCAGTACTAAACAAGCGGGTAGTGCGCCCCCCAGCCGGTAAACATTAGTTGCCCCTGGATTATTAGAGCCATTACTACGCGGATCGGGGAGTTTAAATAACCGCGAGACGAGTATGGCCGACGAAATCGACCCAAGTAAATAGGCTAAAATAAACATTAAAGTGGCTAACACGTGCTTCCTTATTTTTTAATTGTACTTTTTCGGCTATTATTGACGTCAAAATTTATAAACTGCTTTAATTACTAACTAGTATAGCTACCTTGTTATTGTAGAAGTAATTTATATGTATTTAAACACTGATTAAAGTATATACAGTATTAATTTAATTGATACATTATGCAGTTAACTCAGTGGCTTGTTACTGTCATTAGGAGCATTAATGGACAAGGTATTTATATCGCAATTACACGTCGACACTATTATTGGAGTGTACGACTTTGAAAAAGAAAGTAAACAAAGCCTTTACTTTGACGTTGAAATGTTAAGTGATATTAAACCTGCAGCTGCAAACGATGATATTAACTTAGCACTCGATTATGCAAAAGTAAGTGAGCGGATCATTGAGCACAGTACGGCAAAACCGGTAGAGCTGCTCGAAACCTTAGTTGAGCAATTAGCGCATATAATTTTGACTGAGTTTAATACCCCACAAGTTACTATTCGAGTAAGTAAACCTGCAGCCGTTGCTCAGGCGCAAACTGTGGGTGTTGAAATTACGCGTACTAAGGCAAGCATTTAAATGGCGCAAATTTATATCAGTTTAGGGTCAAATATTAATAAGGCGCATTATATGCGCTGTGCGCTTATAGCGCTCAAGCCGCACTTTAACGACTTAGTGCATTCCTCAGTATTTGAAAGCGAAGCGGTTGGATTTGCTGGTAATAACTTTTATAACTCGGTGGTTGGTGCTACAACCGATATGCCATTAGCAGATGTATGTAGCTTACTAAAGCAAATTGAGCGCAATAATGGCCGTACTGCAAACGATAAAAAGTTTAGCCCGCGGACTCTCGATTTAGATTTACTATTTTATGATGATGTAATTTGCGACTCTCCCGCACAATTACCACGTGACGAAATTACAAAAAACGCCTTTGTATTACAGCCCCTAGCTGAAGTGGCCCCGCATTTTTATCACCCTGTTGCACAGCAAACCATTGCCGATCTTTGGCGCGAGTACAACAACCCTCAACAAAAACTATGGAAGGTGGAGTTTTCTAACCCATGAGTATTATTGAAATTATTGTTTTAGCTCTTATTCAGGGGTTTACTGAATTTTTGCCTATTTCTAGCTCTGCGCACTTAATTTTACCATCGCAAATATTAGGCTGGGAAGATCAAGGGTTAGCATTTGATGTTGCAGTACACGTAGGTACTTTAATTGCAGTAGTGATTTATTTTCGTAAAGAAGTAAGCAGCATACTTAGTGCGTGGTTTAAGTCGTTTGGTGCGCAAGGTAGCACAGATGACAGTAAATTAGGCTGGTGGATAATTTTAGGCACAATTCCGGCCGCTATTTTAGGTTTGCTTTTAAAAGACATGATTGAGCTTTATTTGCGTAGCGCATGGGTGATCGCGGTTACCACCATTATATTTGGTTTATTGCTTTGGTATGCGGATGCAAAAGGTAAGCAAATTAAAACGATTTATCAGCTAAATTGGAAAACCGCGCTTATTATAGGCCTAGCACAAGCCGTTGCGATGATCCCAGGTACATCACGTTCAGGTATTACTATGACCGCGGGTTTAATGCTTGGCATGAATAAACAAAGCGCTGCACGCTTTTCGTTTTTACTGGCAATACCTATCATTTCAATGATGGGACTTTACTATACCGTTGAGCTTGCACTAGGGGATCATCTAGTTGACTGGAGCACCTTATTATTAGGTGTTGTGTTGTCATTTTTATCGGCTTATGTCTGTATTTATATGTTTTTAAAAGTAATAGAACGCATGGGAATGTTGCCATTTGTTATCTACCGATTATTGCTAGGGGTCGGGTTAATTGTATTTTTAACGCTGTAATTAATATTTTTTACTCGTTTAGTTTAAGCGTTTAAAAGCCTTCCTAGTGTGGAAGGCTTTTTTGTCAGTGATACTTTTAACGTTAGTGGCTTAATTATTAAGTTACTTAGGCGTTTTTGGCAACAGTGAAATGCGCATGCGCAATGGTAACGAAGCACGAATTTTGGCATTATAGCGCCATTAAACTTTGCTGTTGTGCAAAGTAAGCACACGATTAAAGGAAAGTAGATGCATATTCATATTTTAGGTATTTGTGGCACCTTTATGGGTGGAATAGCTGCGATTGCTAAATCGCTTGGCCATAAAGTAACTGGGTCTGATCAAAACGTTTATCCACCTATGAGCACGCAGCTTGAAGATCTCGGAATTGAGTTAACCCAAGGCTACGAGGTAACCCAATTAGAGCCAGCGCCAGACATGGTGGTTATTGGCAATGCTATGAGCCGAGGCAATCCATGTGTTGAATATGTACTTGATAAAGGTCTGCCTTATACATCTGGGCCTGAATGGCTAAAACATAACTTATTACAAAATTCATGGGTACTTGCTGTTGCTGGTACACATGGTAAAACCACCACAGCGAGTATGCTTGCATGGATTTTAGAGTATGCGGGTTTAAAACCGGGCTTTTTAATTGGCGGCATAGTACAAAATTTTGGCGTGTCGGCCAAAGTAGGCGAAACCCCCTTTTTTGTTATTGAAGCAGACGAATACGACACTGCATTTTTTGATAAGCGCAGTAAGTTTGTGCATTATTTACCGCGAACACTTATTTTAAATAATCTTGAGTTTGATCATGCCGATATTTTTGAAGATTTAAACGCGATTAAAAAACAATTTCATCATTTAATACGTACAGTACCACAAAGTGGCAAAGTTATTTGGCCAAAGGATGATCAAGCACTTAGTGATGTAATAACTCAAGGGCTATGGAGCGAAAGTGAAACCTTGGGTATTGATTGGAATTATGAACTAATAAAAGCCGATGGCAGTGAGTTTAAAGTGCTTTTAAATAATGAAAAACAAGGCACCGTTAATTGGCAGGCAATGGGTGAGCACAACGTTAAAAATGCTATTATGGCAATCGCAGCTGCGCGCCATGTGGGCATTGCCGTTGAGCATAGTATAGCGGCACTTGGCGAGTTTATTAGCCCTAAACGACGCATGGAGCTCAAAGCCGATATTAATAATATAAAAGTGTATGACGATTTTGCACATCATCCAACGGCTATTCAAACCACATTAGCAGGGCTGCGCGCTAAAGTAGGCAGTGATAAAATAATTGCTATTTTAGAGCCGCGATCAAACACCATGAAAATGGGCGTGCATCAACATACATTGCTTGCCTCGTTGAGTGATGCTGATGAGGTACTGCTTTTTGAGCCAGAAAACCTAAGCTGGTCGCTGAGCGAACAAGCGGCTACAGCCGGTATGCAGTGTTTTACCAGTACCCAGGTAATTATTGATACCGTACTTGATAATATAGCAGCTAATCAACATATTTTAATAATGAGCAATGGTAGTTTTAATGGCCTGCATCAGCAACTAGTCGATGCACTGGCTAATAAATACAGCGGAGAATAATTTGCAATTTAAAGACACAATTACCTTAGCATTTAGTGGCGCGTCGGGTGCGCCTTATGGCTTGAGATTATTAGAGGTATTAATAGAGCAGCAATTTCAGGTGTATGTGCTTATTTCAAGTGCAGCGCGAGTGGTATTTGATATTGAATCTGGTATTAAGCTCTCAGGTAATGAAACCAAAGCCAGTGAGCAATTAAGTGCGCTATATAACGCCAAGCCAGAACAGCTAAAAGTATATGGTAAAGACAACTGGTTTAGCCCGGTAGCCTCAGGATCAGCTGCCCCTAAAAAAATGATAGTGTGCCCTTGTAGCGCGGGCACGGTTTCGGCTATTGCTGTAGGTGCATCTGACAACTTACTAGAGCGCGCCGCTGATGTGGTAATTAAAGAGCGTGGCCATCTTATTTTAGTGCCACGCGAAACACCATTTAATCAAATTCATCTGGAAAACATGCTTAAGCTTTCACGCTTAGGGGTCACCATTATGCCCGCGTCGCCGGGTTTTTATCATCAGCCACAAAGTATTGCCGATTTAGTTGATTTTATGGTGGCGCGAATTTTAGATCATTTAAACATTGAACATAACCTAACAAAGCGTTGGGGTTATGGTGAGGGCAAGTCATGAGTAAGCAACAAATTGCTTTAAATATAGCAGGCCTTACTAAGGTTTATACTAATGGGGTTGAAGCTGTAAAGGGTATTGATTTACAAGTGCGTGAGGGCGATTTTTTTGCCTTACTTGGCCCTAATGGAGCGGGTAAGTCGACCACAATTGGTGTTATTTCATCACTGGTAAATAAAACTAAAGGTAAGGTAGAGGTGTTTGGTTGCGACATAGACACCGACCTAGAGGCTGCTAAAGCGCATTTAGGCTTAGTGCCGCAAGAGTTTAATTTTAGCCAATTTGAAACCCTAACCCAAATATTAGTAACTCAAGCGGGTTATTATGGTGTACCACGCGGCGAAGCACATAAACGCGCCGAAAAATATTTAACCCAATTGGGGTTACTAGATAAAAAAGATAAACAAGCGCGTACGCTTTCAGGTGGCATGAAACGCCGTTTAATGATTGCTCGCGCACTTATGCATGAGCCTAAATTACTGATTTTAGATGAGCCAACGGCTGGTGTTGATATAGAGCTGCGTCGTTCAATGTGGGATTTTTTACGCCAAATTAATGAGCAGGGCGTCACCATTATTTTAACCACTCATTACTTAGAAGAAGCAGAGTTATTGTGTAAAAACATAGCCATAATAGACAATGGCTTGATTGTTGAAAACACCACAATTAAAGCACTGTTATCTAAGCTTGATAAAGAAACCTTTATTTTAGATTTAAAAACACCGGCTAAGCCAGTTACGCTTGAGGGTTATAAATTTACTATGGACGACGAGCATACTATTGAAGTTGAAGTGGCTAAATCGCAAGGCTTAAACGCTGTATTTAGTGCGCTAACTGAGCAAGGTAATACCGTATTGAGTATGCGTAACAAAGCAAATAGATTAGAAGAGTTATTTGTTGGATTATTAGAACAAGGTCGAGGCAAGTAAATGTTTAAATATGGCGTAGCCTTAAAAAGTATTTGGATTAAAGAGTGTATTCGTTTTTTACGTATTTGGGTGCAAACCTTAGTACCTCCAGCAATTACCATGAGTTTATATTTTGTTATTTTTGGTAACTTAATAGGCTCACGTATTGGAGATATGGGCGGCTTTAGTTATATGGAGTTTATAGTACCTGGACTGATAATGATGTCGGTTATTACTAACTCTTATTCTAATGTAGCCTCAAGTTTTTACTCGACTAAATTTCAAAAAAGTATTGAAGAGCTACTTGTAGCCCCAGTGCCAAACTATATTATTGTGCTTGGCTATATGGGCGGTGGTATGACGCGCGGAATAATGGTGGGCTTTATTGTTACCTGCGTATCGTTATTGTTTGTTGATATTCAAATTCATAATATTTTTATCATTATGGCTACCGTTATTTTAACCTCTGCAGTATTTGCACTCGGTGGCTTAATAAATGCTATATATGCAAATAGCTTTGACGATATTAGTATTATTCCTACCTTTATTTTAACGCCGCTAACTTATTTAGGTGGGGTGTTTTATTCAATTACATTACTGCCAGAGTTTTGGCAAAATGTATCACAAGTAAATCCTATTATTTATATGGTTAACGCGTTTAGGTATGGGTTTTTAGGCGTGTCGGATGTTGATTTAAGCTTGGCACTTGGTGTTATTTTAGTATTTATTATCGCGTTATTTACCTTAGCGCTGACATTAATTAAAAAAGGTGTGGGGCTAAGACACTAATGACTGATGCAAATTCGCGTAGTATTGTATCTAATCAAGCGGGTATTCACGAAAAGCTGGATGACATAGTTAGCAAGCATTTAAACGCAGAGTTTAAAAAGCCAATAGCAGCGCATACACAAACAGCGTTTGATGAGGTGAATGCTAAAGTACAGGCGTTTAAAGGCCCACTTATTTTAGATTCGTGTTGTGGTGTAGGAGAAAGTACCGCTAATTTAGCTAAGCGCCATCCCGATGCGCTGGTAATTGGTATTGATAAGTCGTCGCACCGGTTAGATAAGCACGATGTAGAGTATAAACAAACCGACAGTGGGCAATATATTTTGGTGCAAGCAGATTTAAACGACTTTTGGCGTTTAGCCGTGGCTGCAAACTGGCAACCTAGTCACCATTATTTGCTTTACCCCAATCCGTGGCCTAAATCTAAACATATTCGTAGGCGTTGGCACGGCGCGGCTATTTTTCCGTTTATTGTAAAGTTAGGCGGTAAATTAGAGGTTCGCAGTAACTGGGATATTTACGTTAAAGAGTTTGCCAGAGCACTTGAACTAACCGGTAATGCTTGTCAGGTTTCTGCTTATGGGGCAGATGAAGCAATCACCCCATTTGAGCGGAAATACTGGGCCAGTGGCCAACAAAGCCACCGCTTAGTTATTAATTTAACTCAGGGTTGATTAACTTTACTACTCAAATAATGGATTAACATGTGGCGCTGGGTGGGCAATGAAATTACCCTGCATTAGCGTCACATTTACTTTTTTGAGTGCCGTAGCAATAGCTTTGTTTTCTACCATAGAGGCAATTAGTTGAATATTTTGCTGCTTTGCAAAATTGGCCGTGTAATTAACAAATAGCGCCGTGTTCTCATCATTAACTATTTGCTTTATTAGCATGCCATCTAACTTTATTGCGTCAATTTCCAATTTTAAAATATTGAGTGTATTTGCAAAGTCATTGCCAAAACTGTTAATCATCACCTTGATCCCCTTACTTTTAACCATAGTTATAAATGCCCTTACGCTTGAATAATTGGCGATAACTTGTGGTTCAAATAAAACTAAAGTGATATTTGCAGGGTACGGATAGCGCTGTAACTCGTAAGCAATGTATTCATTTATGCTAGGGTCTAATATATCTTCAATAGTAATATTTAAACTCCAGCTAATTTGTGTTTTACGAAAGCGGCTAAGGCACTGTGAAAATAATGTACGGGTTAATAAGCCATCCATACGCAAGCGTATTACGGTATTTGAAAATGCATCGGGTTTTAAAATTTCGCCCTGTGAAGTCACTATTCGTGGTGTGCACTCGTAGTGTAGTGTTTGTTTAGACTCTATATCAATAACAGCCTGAAAATAGGGCACAACGCGCTTTTGCTCAAACGCTTCACGTACTTCTTTTGCTATTTCTAAATTATATAAATACAGCGACTTTGAGTCATTTATAGCCTCAGAGTAATTAACAACACTAAGGTTACCTTGTTTTGCCTGTAAAGCCGCAATATGGGCATTTTTTAGCAGTAACGACTTGTTTCCTCGGGCAATACCTGCACATAACGTAATGTAAATAAAGGGGTTGGTTAAAAATGGCGTATTAAAATTATATGATTGGATTAAATTACTTAGCTCTTCGTATGGGGTTTCTTTGGGGGTTAGTAACACCAGTTTATTGGTTGCTACACGATAAATACGATAATTTACATTGCTGTGCTTTTTAAAGTGTATTAGTAATTTTTTCATTACTTTGTCACCCACTTTAGTACCGTAAAAGCGGTTTATATTTTCAATTTCGTTCACCCAAATTATGGCCATTTGCATATGGTGAACAGGGGTATTTAAAAAATATTTTTCAAGCGCAATATGATTAGCAAAACCACTACCAGAGTCTCTCATGGCAGCGCGTTTAGTCGCGTAGTTATACATAATCAGCAACAATATAATAATAACTAAAAAAAAGCCGCCTAAAACAGCCGATGTTGAGGCGCTTTGCGCTAACTTATTATTAATAGTTTTAAGGCTTATATCGGCAGCAGTTAAATATGTAATGCCATTTTTATCAATATGCGGGATAAAAATAGTTTTAAAGTCGCCCCATTGATCACTCGATATTTCAAAAACAGGCTCAGTAGATAAAAAGGCACCAATATTAGCTTTAGTTGCCTCTGGGTATAAATCTAAAAACTGGGTTACCTTGCCACTATTTTGATCCTCTTGGGTGTAGCTAGAGGCGCTAAAATGAACCTTGCCATTAATTAACACCATAGAATACACGTAAGCAATATCGAGTGCTTGTGCAAGCTCAGAAAGCTGCTTACTTTTACTTTCGTAAGTTGCAAAGCTAATAGTTTGGGTTTTATTTATTTTACTGTGATAGTCATCGCCCAAAATATATTTAACGCTGGTGGCTGCATTAATAAGGCGATTATCGAGAGTGTTAATTACATCACTGCGAATGGTGCTATAAGTATAATAAACACAGATAATTAAACTGATTAAAAACAGCATAAAAGCGCTTATTAACCCATTTATTCTTAGTTTTCCTTGTAGCATATAATTCCCTTTTTATTGTTAAATTAATTATACGCAAAAAAAACAAATGCCCAATGACTTAATTGATTTTGAATTAAAAAGATAAAAAACAGCCAAAATTAGTATTATTTGTCATGTCATTTAGCGTTTTTATGGCTTTAAGCGAGACATTTTCTTAATATTGCAGTAAAGTTAGCGCAATTATTAAAAACCCTGTTACTAAAATAGCACCTTAATTTAGTGTGTTTAATAGAGTAGCAGGCGTTTTAGCCACACACTAGGTATTAAGATGGATCAAAAGCGTTTTGCCGTCGCCTCTAAAGAAAGCCTTAAGCGTATATTTACTGTACCTGAAGCGCCAGACTCAACTTTAAGCAAAATAGAGCTTGAAATATCGAGTAATTTAGCAGGTTTTTTAAACGAAAACATTGCGGCAATTGAAAAACCATTACACGAAATTGAAAAAGACTTTCAGTCGGCGATGATCCCAGAGGATCCAACGTTTGTATCTGCTTATGCGCAAGATATAATGGAGCAGCTGGTTGCACACTCTGTGCACACCGCAGCGCCTAGCTTTATTGGCCATATGACTTCTGCTTTACCTCATTTTTTACTACCACTGTCAAAGCTAATGGTAGGGCTAAATCAAAACCTAGTAAAAATAGAAACCTCTAAAGCTTTTACCCCACTTGAGCGCCAAGTGCTTGGAATGATGCATCATTTAGCGTACGGGCAACAACACGAGTTTTATGCTAAATGGATGCACAGTGCAAAAACATCATTAGGTGCATTTTGCTCAGGCGGTACTGTAGCCAATATTACGGCGTTGTGGATTGCGCGAAATCGCTTATTAAAACCTGATGGCGATTTTAGGGGAATAGGCGCACAAGGCTTAATTGCTGGTATGCTGCATTACGGCTATAAAGGCTTAGCTATTTTAATTTCTGAGCGAGGCCATTATTCGTTAGGTAAAGCGGCTGATTTATTAGGAATTGGTCGTGAAAACTTAGTGGGTATTAAAACATGCGAAAACAATAAAGTAGATGTTAATGCCATGCGCGAAAAAGCCTTAGAGCTTGAAGCGCAAGGTATTAAAGTAATGGCCATTATTGGAGTAGCGGGTACCACAGAAACCGGTAATATCGATCCCCTTGAAGCGATGGCAGATTTAGCACAAGACATTAATTGCCACTTTCATGTTGACGCTGCATGGGGCGGGGCAACTTTGTTATCTAATACCCATCGCCATTTACTCAAAGGTGTTGAGCGCGCAGACTCAATTACCATTGATGCACACAAACAAATGTATGTTCCTATGGGAGCTGGGCTGGTGTTGTTTAAAGATCCAACCGCTACCGATGCAATTGAACATCATGCAGAGTATATTTTACGTAAAGGCTCAAAAGATTTAGGTAGCCATACACTTGAGGGAAGTCGCCCGGGTATGGCAATGTTAGTACATGCTTGCTTACGTGTAATTGGCCGTAAAGGCTACGAAATGCTAATCGATCGTAGTATTAAAAAAGCCCATTACTTTGCTAATTTAATTAAAGCAGATGAAGATTTTGAGCTGATCTCAGAGCCAGAGCTGTGCTTATTAACGTATCGTTATGTGCCTAAGCAAATAAAGCAGGCAATTGCAGATGCTGATCCACAAACACGGATTGATATTTTTGCCTCACTTAATCGCTTTACTGCAAGTATGCAAAAACGGCAACGTGAATCAGGGCGATCATTTGTATCACGTACGCGTTTAACGCCTACTCAATACGATAATCAGCCCACCGTGGTATTTAGGGTAGTACTTGCTAACCCACTTACATCAGGCGTTATTTTAAAAGAAATTTTAGCAGAACAAAAAGAGTTGGCTAAAACAGATCCGGTATTTAAAAAGTATTTAAGCAAGTATATGTAATTAAAATATTAGCTTAAATAAAAAAGACGCTATTTAGCGTCTTTTTTATTTTTATAATCGCAATTAAGAAAAGCTAAAACAACTCGCTTTAATTATATTAGTGATAATTTGCTGTGAAGGCTTAATTTTTTCCATTGCTAAAAATTCATCAGGTTGGTGCGCTTGGTTTATAGAGCCGGGGCCCATTACTATGGTTTCACAACCAAGCTGTTGAATAAATGGCGCTTCTGTACAGTAGTTTACTGCCACCGCTTTTTGCCCCGCTATTTTTTCGGCTAGTTTAACCAAAGCGCTATCGGTGCTACCAGTAAATGCAGGAATTGGTTCGTGTAAATCAATTACGCTTACGGCATTAGGGTATTGCTGGTTTATTTCGTGAGTTGCATCAAGTACTAACATTTGCAGCTCTTGCACGCTTAAGCCCGGTAATGGGCGCATATCTATATGCATTTCGCAGCAACCACAAATTCTGTTCGCGTTGTCGCCGCCATGAATATTACCAAAATTTAAGGTTGGATAGGGTATTTCAAAGTGTTCTATTGAATATTTATGCTTTAACTGTTCTTTTAAGATCAGTAGTTTTGTAATCACTTTGTGCATTACTTCGATGGCGTTAACACCACGTTCGGGATCTGAGCTATGGCCTGAGCGTCCGACTACTCTAATTGCGGTACTCATATGCCCTTTATGTGTAAATACTGGAGTCATATCAGTGGGTTCGCCAATTATACAGCGATCTGGTTTTAAATTTGGATGTTTACAAATTTGTTGAGCACCGGCCATTGTTGTTTCTTCATCGGCGGTGGCTAAGATCAAAATAGGCTGAGTTTGCTGTTTTTCATCAAGTTCACTAATAGCTTGCAGTACAAAAGCAAAAAAGCCTTTCATATCAATACTGCCTAAGCCATATAGTTTATTGTTGTGCTCGGTTAATTTAAATGGATTATGATTCCAGCGGCTATCGTCAAATGGCACTGTATCGGTATGGCCTGCGAGCATTAATCCACCATCGCCTTTACCGCGTTTAGCTAATAAATTATAGCGACCTTTGCCGCCTTCTAATTCAATTATTTCACAGCTAAAGCCTAAGCTTTCACACCATTGTGCCAGTAATTCAATAACATTTTTATTACTCATACACAGGCTATCTTCAATGGCACTAATAGAAGGCGCTGCAATTAATTGTTGGTACATAGAAATAAATGAAGGCAAAGACATAAAAAATCCAAAATAAGTAATCAATTTAATTGCATAACAATATAAAAGTATTTATGATGAATATCAATTCACTTTTTAAGCATAAATATTTTAAAAGTAGCGACATGAAAATAATACGACGATAATCAACATTCATTAATTAATTAAAGTCTTAATTAGCCCCAGAGCTAGTTTAAGCGAACAACATGGATAAGTAGTAACTAATTTTAAATAACGAGTAAACAATGAATGTAGTGATTATTGGCGCAAGCGGTTATAGCGGCGCAGAACTAGCAAGTTTAGTTGCTAAGCACCCTAAACTAATTTTAACTGGCTGTTATGTATCTCAAGGTAGCTTAGATAAAAATAAACTGCTGAGTGATTTATACCCCGAACACTTAGGGCTACTCGATCAGCCTTTACTGCCTCTTAGTGAATCTGCTTTTAGCGATATAGAAAACAGTGCCGATTACGTGTGCTTATGTACCGATCATAAAGTAAGCGTAGATTTAGCGCCGCGTTTTTTAGCCATGGGTAAAAAGGTATTTGATTTATCTGGCGGGTATCGCCTTGCGAGCAATGACGACTACGTTACTTATTATGGCTTTGAGCACCAACATCCAGAGTTATTAAATCAAGCTGCTTATGGTTTGGCTGAGTGGAATAGCGATGCTATTGCCGCGGCGCAATTAGTAGCCGTAGCGGGTTGTTATCCTACGGCTGCGCTTAATGCACTTAAGCCTTTGCAGCAGGCCGATTTATTAACAGAGCAAACAATTATAATTAATGCGGTATCGGGTGTAACCGGCGCAGGGCGTAAAGCTAGTATTGGTACCCATTTTTGCGAAGTGTCGCTTGCCCCCTATGGTTTATTTAATCATCGTCATGGCCCTGAAATAGAGCAACACCTTGGTCACAATGTTTTATTTACACCCCATTTAGGTAATTTCCCGCGTGGTATTTTAGAAACTATTTATGTGCAATTAAAGCCTAATGTCACCATTGAGCAAGTAACACAAGCGTACCAAGTACTTGCCGATGAGCCGTTAATTCGTTTACTGGGCGATAAAATCCCCTCAATTAAAGGCGTAGCTAAACAGCCATATGTAGATATTGGCTGGCAGCAACAAGGCACACAGTTAATTGTTATAGCTGCCATTGATAATTTATTAAAAGGCGCTGCAGGACAAGCTTTGCAGTGTATTAATTTATCAATGGGATTGGCGCATACCACAGGCTTAAAAGGATCGTTTTAAATGAGTAAAAAAACCTGGGTAATTAAACTTGGCGGCGCTGTACTTAATACAGAAAACGCGGCTAAAGCATTATTTTCAGTACTTAATGAGCAGCACAACGCGCAGTTTGTCATTGTGCATGGCGGAGGCGCGCTTGTAGATACTTGGCTTAAAGACGCTGGTTTTGCCAGTGCAAAGCATCAAGGTTTACGTATTAGCCCTAAAGAGCAAATGCCGTACATAGTGGGTGCGCTTGCAGGTTGTGCTAATAAACAATTAATGAGTGCGGCAATTAATGCTGGCCATAAACCAGTTGGTTTAAGTTTGTATGAAGCTGGTGTTACTGCCACGCAAAAACTAAAAGCATTATGTTTAGTGGGTAAATGTACCAGTAACGATGATTCGATTATTAACGATTTACTAAAAATTGGCCGTATGCCAATTGTCAGCTCAATTGGTTTTGACTTGCAAGGGCTTTGGTACAACGTTAATGCTGACGAAGCCGCCGCTGCAATTGCCAACAACTTAAACGCAGAACTAATATTTATGACCGATGTTGAAGCAGTGCTTGATGCAAATAAGCAGCCTTTACATCAACTAGATACAAAACACATTGATACTTTAATAAATGAAGGAGTAATTGTGGGCGGGATGGAGGTCAAAGTTAAGACCAGTCTTCACGCTGCCCAACACTTACGACGCGGTGTGTATATTTCCAGCTGGCAAAAGCCAGAAAACTTAACAGCTTTGCTGCAAGGCAAGCATGTCGGAACTAAAATTACACCATAGGTTTATTATGTTTGAGAATTTTTTAACGGGTTTAGAATTAGACCAACAAGGCGCACTTAACTTATTAAAGCTAGCGCAAGATATTAAAGCAAACCCTAAAAAATACAGCCAAGTATTGGCTGGTAAGTCAGTGGTTACTTTATTTGAAAAACAAAGCTTACGTACACGTTTATCGTTTGATATTGGTATAAATCGCTTAGGCGGCCATGCCGTGTATTTAGATCAACAAAATGGCGCGATGGGTGCACGTGAGTCAGTAAAAGATTTTGCTCTTAATATTTCTACCTGGGCAGATGGTATTGTAGCGCGCGTAAATCAGCACAGTACATTAACCACATTAGCGCAGTATTCATCGGTGCCAGTAGTTAATAGCTTGTGTGATTTATATCATCCTTGCCAAGCACTTGCTGATTTTTTAACACTACAAGAAGTGCATGGCGATGTGAGTCAATTAAAGTTAGCTTATTTAGGTGAGGGCAACAACGTAACGCATTCATTAATGTTGCTTGCTGCAACATTAGGTACAGACTTTGTTGCCGTTACGCCTAAAGGATGTTCTCCAGATTCACAAGTTCTGAAAAAAGCGGAACAAATAGCAGCAATGAATGGTGCGTCAGTAATGGTGAGCGACAGAGTAGAAGCTGCTGTTGGTGCAAACGCAGTATACGCCGACACTTGGGTATCAATGGGCGACACCACACCACTTGAGTTAGTAAAAGAAAAATACATGCCTTATCAATTAAATAAAGCATTATTAGAGCAAACCGGTGCAACAACAGTGTTACATTGCCAACCGGCACACCGTGAGTTCGAAATTACCTCTGAGGTAATGGACGGTCCAGCGTCAAAAATTATACAACAAGCCGAGAATCGTATGCATGCGCAAAACGCTCTGCTAGTTACATTATTAAATCCAAATTTTGTTAAGGAACACCTATGAGTTCATTTAAAAAAGTCGTTTTAGCCTATTCAGGTGGACTTGATACGTCGGCCATTGTGCCATGGTTAAAAGAGAATTACGGCTGTGAAGTTATTGCCTTTGTGGCCGATGTTGGCCAAGGTGCAGAGGAGCTTGAAGGCGTAGAAGCTAAAGCTATCGCATCGGGTGCTTCTGAGTGTTATGTAGTTGACTTAAAAGACGAAATGGTAAGTGATTACATTTACCCTACGCTTAAAACAGGCTCAATTTACGAAGGTACTTATTTATTAGGTACGTCTATGGCGCGCCCAATTATTGCTAAAGCACAGGTAGAAATTGCGCGTAAAGTGGGTGCCGATGCACTTTCTCATGGTTGTACAGGTAAAGGTAACGACCAAGTACGTTTTGAATCGTGTTTTGCAGCGCTTGCGCCTGATTTACAAGTAATTGCGCCATGGCGTGAATGGGATTTATCAAGCCGTGAGTCATTACTAGATTACTTAGCTGAGCGCGATATTCCATGCTCGGCATCGGCTACAAAAATTTATAGCCGTGATGCAAACGCATGGCATATTTCGCACGAAGGCGGCGAACTTGAAGATCCATGGTGCCAACCAAGTGAAAAAGTGTGGACCTGGACAAACTCTCCAGAGCAAGCGCCAGATAAAGCTGAACTAGTAACACTAAATGTAGTTGAAGGTGAAGTTGTTGCAGTAAATGGTGAGCAGCTTAAACCTTATGATTGTTTAGTTAAATTAAACGATATTGCATCGCCTCATGGTGTTGGTCGTGTTGATATTGTAGAAAACCGATTAGTGGGTATGAAATCGCGCGGTTGTTACGAAACCCCAGGTGGCACCGTAATGATGGCGGCACTGCAAGCCATTGACGAACTGGTGCTTGATAAAGCAAGCCGTAAGTGGAAAGAAGTACTAGGCGGCGAATTTGCACATTTAGTGTATGACGGTCGTTGGTTTACACCACTTAAAGACTCTATTTTAGCTGGTGCTGAAGCACTTTCTAAAGATGCAACAGGTGAAGTTGTGCTTAAGCTATATAAAGGCCAAGTTACAGCAGTGCAAAAGCAGTCGCCACACAGTTTATACAGCGAAGCGTTTGCTACCTTTGGTGAAGATGATGTGTACGACCAATCACACGCAGAGGGCTTTATTCGTTTATTCTCGCTTTCAAGCAGAATAAAAGCATTAGCTAAAAAGTAATTTTTACGCCCCTTGTTAAAAGGGGCAATATCGGGTTTGGAGAGATTTCATGGCATTATGGGGCGGGCGTTTTTCTACGGGTCCAGACGAGGCGTTTAAGCAATTTAACGACTCTCTTCCTTTCGATTATCAATTAGCAGAGCAAGATATAATAGGCTCTGTTGCATGGGCTGGTGCACTTGAGCAAGTTAATGTGTTATCAAGTGACGAGCACCAAGAGTTAGTTGCAGCATTGTACCAATTGCTTGAAGAAGTAAAAGCAGATCCACAAGCGGTAGCAACTTCAGGCGCAGAAGATATTCATTCTCATGTTGAAGCTGCGTTAATCGAAAAAGTAGGTGATTTAGCTAAAAAATTACATACAGGGCGCAGCCGTAATGACCAAGTAGCCACCGATTTTAGATTGTGGTGTCGCGATATTGCTGATCATATTTTAAAAGCCATTGCCCAGTTAAAGGGTGAGTTTGTTGCATTAGCAGAGCGTGAGCTTGGGACTATTTTACCAGGTTATACGCATTTACAACGTGCACAACCGGTATTGTTTAGTCACTGGTGTATGGCTTACGTAGAAATGCTAGAGCGTGATGAAAGCCGCCTGCAAGATGCTAAAGCGCGGATGAACTTTTGCCCACTGGGCAGTGGTGCATTAGCGGGTACGGCTTATCCAATTGATCGTCAAGCATTAGCACAGGGTTTAGGCTTTACAGGAGCGACTAAAAATAGCCTTGATGGCGTATCTGATCGTGATTTTGTAGTAGAGCTATTAAGTTGTGCGTCTATTTCGATGATTCACTTATCGCGTATGTCAGAAGATCTTATTTTTTATAACTCAGGCGAAGCCGGATTTATAGAGCTTGCGGATAATGTGACATCGGGCTCATCGCTGATGCCACAAAAAAAGAATCCAGATGCAC
Organism: Pseudoalteromonas sp. SCQQ13; assembly: GCF_015864415.1. Taxonomy (NCBI): domain Bacteria; kingdom Pseudomonadati; phylum Pseudomonadota; class Gammaproteobacteria; order Alteromonadales; family Pseudoalteromonadaceae; genus Pseudoalteromonas; species Pseudoalteromonas sp. SCQQ13. The sequence goes on from NZ_JADYXG010000018.1 coordinate 50,135, forward strand.
TGGAACTAATTCGCGGTAAAACCGGACGCGTTTTTGGTGCATTTAGTGCCATGATGATGACCCTAAAAGCACTGCCACTTGCTTATAATAAAGATATGCAAGAAGACAAAGAAGGCATATTTGACGCTATGCCAACGTGGCTTGCCTGTATTCATATGGCACAAGCGTGTATTAAAGGTATTAAAGTAAAAGGCGAACGTACACTTGCAGCGGCAAAAGGTGGCCATGCAAATGCAACTGAGCTTGCAGATTACTTGGTAGCTAAGGGCGTACCTTTTAGAGAAGGGCACCATATTGTGGGTGTACTGGTACAATTGGCCATTAGTGAAGGTAAAACGCTTGAAGACTTATCGCTTGAGCAATATAAATCGGTAAGTGACGTATTTGCAGATGATGTTTATCCGGTACTAGAAATTGACGCCTGCATTAAAGCGCGTCAAGCACTTGGCGGAACATCAATTGAGCAAGTAACCAGCGCTATTAAAGCTGCGAAAAAAAAACAGCAAATAACGGTTCGTGATGCTAATTTAGACGATGTTGAATCGATTGCTAAGCTAGTTCAACATTGGGCTACGGTAGGCGAAAACCTACCACGGGCTAAAAGTGATATGGTGCACTCGATTAACGAATTTGCTGTAACCGAAATTAACGGCAAAGTATCGGGGTGTGCCTCACTGTACATTTACGATACAGGTTTGGCGGAAATACGTTCTTTGGGTATAGACCCACAAAGCGCAGTGTCAGGACAAGGGCGGCAGTTAGTTGAACATTTATTAGCGAAAGCCAAAAAATTGGCGTTAAATAGAGTAATAGTGCTAACCCGAGTCCCAGATTTTTTTGAAAAACAGCGTTTTAGCTTTTGTACCAAAGAAAGCTTGCCAGAAAAAGTAATGAAAGATTGTGAGCTTTGTTTACGTAAAGAAAACTGCGATGAAGTCGCAATGGAATATATTTTAAAGCTAAGTAATAAAGCGGAGATCCCGTGTAAATTCGTGGCTTAAACTCCCTAGATGTAAAAAACGTACGGGTTACCCTCGTGCGTTTTTTTATGGGTAAAAAACACTAATTTAAGTTATAAATATAAAGTTTTATGATTATTTCAAGGTGTTAATTAAAAGTTGGCACAGTGGTTGCTTTTGTTGTAAGTGTAAAATGTAGTAACAGCTTAGATAAAAACGTTGCTGCTAAATATAAGGTAAATTTAATTACCCTCTTTAAAAGGTGTAATACAAGATTTCGCCAACAATACAAAAACACTTACAAGGAATAATCACATGCAAGTTTCAGCTAACAGCCAACTACAAATGCAAGCATACAATAAAACGCAACAATTAAAGCCAGCAATGGAACAAACTGCTAGCCCTAAAACCCTGCAATCTGATACAGTAAGCTTCTCTCAAGAAGCTATGGCGGCCGCTGGTGCAGACCTTCAGCGTGGTGGGATTATACTTCCAGGTGGAAATCCTAAACCTAAGTGATTCATAAAGGTATTTGATGTTTATAACTGAGTTTTTTGGTTTTTTTTCGCTCTCAGCCCTGGTTATGTGGGGGTTTTTGATGGCCTTTTTTTTTAATCTCTTTGTATATAGCTTAGACGTTAAACGAAATACTACCTTATTACTCAGTTCACTTATTATGGTTGTTTCTTATTCTTCATCAGATTATTTTCTTACTTGGTTGTCAATTTACAATATTACCTATTTAGATTGGGCTTTATACGATTTTGCTACTTTAATATCTCTTTTCTTAGCTTATAAGTTTATTAAAATAACAACCCCTTCTTTCTTGTATTTAGTATGTGGCCTTTTCATTAATATGTTTTTACTGTTAATAATGCATATTGATGTATTTATCAACAAAAATGATCACCCTTGGTTTTTTTGGGACATATATACATTTGGTGTTACAACTATTGATTTCCTCATGATCATATCTCTAATTGTTGATCGAGACTTCCTTGGCTTACACAAGATAAAAAACAAAATTTTGTCTTTATTCAAAAAACCTAAAATAAACTATACCCCTTAACTATATGTATGTAGACTTTATTCTAGCCGATTATATAAGTGCATTTATTCAATGGGGCTTTTTAATGGCTTTTTTGTATTGCTTAGCTTCGAGTATAAATAACACAAATAAATCACTTTTATATATTGCAAGCATTATGCTTTTCTCGTATTCGATGAGTGAAGTACTTTATATGTTAAGTAATGTATACCTCAATTTTACCCTTTATGATTTATTAACAATTACAGTATTATTAGTTGTTTACTTTAAAACCTCTTCAATAAAAAATTGCCCCGCTATTAATTATATTGTAATCGGTTTAGCGTTCAATTCTTTGTTAATGTTAGTGATGTACTATGACTTATATATACTTGAAAACATTGACGAGTGGTGGCTTTGGAGTGTTTATTCAATTGGCGTTAACGTTATCGATTTACTTATGATTGCAGTGCTTTTTATAAATAAAGACTTTTTGGGTTTGATTGAGCTCAAACGCTTTATTTTTAATCGTAGTGTATTACAGCAGAATCAAATTGACCATTAGTGAAGCAATAGGCCAATCAATAGGCGCTTTTATTTTATGGGGCTTTTTAATGGCGTTTTTGTACACGTTAGTATCAAAAATTAATAAAAAAGACAAAGGTACTATCCAGCTCGCTTTTATTATGATGACTTCATATTTTTTAAGTGCATTCCTCGATTATGAAACAGTGACACTTATAGATTGGGCAACATACGATGTGCTGACAATTGGTGTAATTATTGTGTGGGGTGTATTGATTAAAAAGCCTAAACCAATTGCATTTATGTATTTAATCGTAGGACTAAGTATCAATGCTTGTTTGTTTTTTGCTATGTATTACGATATTTATGTTTTAGAACAAACCGAAGTTTGGTGGTTGTGGACTTTGTACGCAATAGGGATAAACGTTGTTGACTTATTGATGGTGCTAGTATTAATTATAAATAAAGATTTTTTAGGCCTAGTATGGGTATGTAACCAAGTTAAAGCGCGCTATATGCATAGAGCTAGCGCACTTAAGTAATGCGCTCGTTAGCTTATTTACTGTAGCTGCAACCTAGCTTTTTATTAAGTGCAGCCATTACAATAGGGTCTACAAATTCGCTTACATCACCATTATGGCGTGCCACTTCTTTTACTAAGGTTGACGAAATAAACGAATTTCGCTCTGACGGAGTTAAAAATACACTTTCTAAATCTGGGTTTAGGCGTCGATTCATATTCGCTAGCTGAAATTCATAATCAAAATCAGAAACCGCTCTTATGCCTCTAATTAATACATTAGCATTGTGATCGCGTGCCAAATCAGCAAGTAACCCTGAAAATCCTATCACTTTTACATTATCTATATGGGTTAAAAGAGTATTAGCTAGAGCTACACGCTCATCAAGGCTAAAGCAAGGCTGTTTACTGGGGTTATGAGCAATAGCAACGATAACAGTATCAAACATTTTTGAGGCACGTTGAATTAGATCTGTGTGTCCGTTAGTTAGCGGATCAAAAGTACCTGGATAAATTGCAGTGATTTTCATAAAGTATCGCTATGTATTATTTTTAGCATTAGTGTAACAGTGTTTTTTATACAAATCAGCCTAGTAAGTGGCTTTAATTGTCACGACTAAGCTATTACACAGAGTGTTTAATTATGCTGTTTTTGTTTATACTAGACAACTTATTGTACGAATTGTAACTTGTTGAATAAAATAGAGTGTTAGTATATGAATACCAAGGATAAAATAATACACACCAGTATTTCATTGTTTAATGAGCATGGTGAGCGAGCGATATCAACTAATCATATAGCCTCGCATTTAAACATGAGCCCGGGTAATCTTTACTACCATTTTAAAAATAAAGAAGACATTATTCGCCATATTTTTGCGCTGTATAGTGAGCACTTGAGCACTCACTTTAAACCTATAAACAAAAATGATGATGCATTTAGTCAGTTAACGGTATATCTAGATTCGCTATTTGAACTGATGTGGCGCTACCACTTTTTTTACGACAATTTAGGCGATATTTTGGCGCGAGATACGCAGCTTAAGCAGGCTTATATTGATTTTCAACTAGAGCTGTTAGAGCAGGTGCGTAAAATAATACTTGGTTTACGTGATAGTGAAATGATTGCGATTAATGAGCAAGATGCGCTCGAACTTGCACATACGCTTAAATTAACAGTTAGTTTTTGGACCCCTTATATTAAAGCCCGCAGGCTCAGTGGCGCACTTGCCGAGCAAGATATTTATCATGGTATTTTAAAAGTATTAACTTTATTTAGAGCCTACAGCACAGATAAAAGTAGCGATAAAATGAACCAGTTACGCGAAAAATACACGCAACTTGCTCACTCAGCCCCAAGTATTCCGGCTGCTCTTAGTTCCTAGGCGTTAATTTTTTTGCTATAATCGCGCGCCCAATGCCTGGGAGCGCGAATTCCCGCAGTCTAAGAGTGAACTATGCTTAAATTTATCGTCAAACTACATCCTGAAATTGCCATCAAAAGCCGCTCGGTTCGTAAACGCTTTACCAAAGTGTTAGAAAATAACATTAAGATTGTACTGCGCCGTATTGACGAAAAAGTACAAGTTAGAAACAACTGGGACAATATCTCAGTAGTTACCCTACTTGAAGGTGAGCAAACACGTGCCACTTTTATTGATAGCCTAGCGCGAATTCCGGGTATTGTGCAGTTTATAGAAGTAACCGAAACGAGCTTTGAAACGCTTGACGATATTTTTAAAAAAACCATTGAATTAGTTGGTCACACCATTGAAGGTAAAACGTTTTGTGTACGCGCTAAACGTATTGGTAAGCATGACTTTACTTCAACGGAGTTAGAGCGTTATGTGGGCGGTGGACTAAATCAGCATGTTGCCGGTGCAAGCGTAAAGCTAAGCCACCCAGAAGTAACGATACGCCTTGAAATAAAAGACGAGAAAGCTTACATAGTATCGCATACTCACCTTGGCATGGCAGGCTTCCCGCTGCCAACACAAGAAGATGTACTATCGCTTATGTCTGGCGGTTTTGATTCGGGTGTAGCCAGTTATCAAATGATCCGCAAAGGCGCTCGTACGCACTTTTTGTTTTTCAATTTAGGCGGTGCGGCGCACGAAATTGGTGTTAAACAAGCGAGCTACTACTTATGGAATAAATACAGCTCAACTCATAAAGTTAAATTTATTACCGTTGATTTTGAACCAGTAGTAGCAGAAATATTAGAGAATATTGAAAACAGCCAAATGGGTGTGGTGCTTAAACGCATGATGATGCGCGCAGGCAGTAAAGTGGCCGAAAAATTAAATATTCAAGCTTTGGTAACCGGTGAAAGTATTGGTCAGGTTTCTAGCCAAACATTAGCAAATTTAAGTGTCATTGACCGCGTAACCGAAACCCTTATTTTACGCCCGTTAATTCAACACGATAAACAAGAAATTATTAATATTGCACGTCAAATTGGTACGGCCGAAATGGCCGAAACGATGCCGGAATACTGTGGTGTTATTTCTAAAAAGCCAACTGTTAAAGCTAAAATAGAAGTAATAAAAGCAGAAGAAGAGAAGTTCGACTTTGATATTCTTAATACCGTAATAGAAAACGCACGAGTAATGGATGTGCGCGATATTGATGTAGAAGCTAAGCAGGAACTAAAAGAAGCTGAGTCGGTTGCCGATTTACCAGCTGGTGCAGTGGTAATTGATATTCGCTCTCCAGAGGAAGAAGAAGCAGCACCACTGGAAATTGATTCTATAGAAGTGGTGCATTTGCCGTTTTTTCGCTTAGCAACTAAGTTTGGTGATTTACCAAAAGATCAAGACTATTACTTGTATTGCGATAGAGGTGTAATGAGCCAGTTACAAGCGCTTATTCTACACGAACAAGGCTTTACTACGGTAAAGGTATATCGCCCGTAAAAGTTAACTATTTAAAAAGCGTGGTTTATACCGCGCTTTTTTTTGCTGCAATTTTAGCTAAAAGTTCATCGTTAAAAGGGGTTTTTATATTATAAAGCTTGCCTTGCTCGCTAATGTACCCACAAATTGCCATTATTTCAGTTGCTCTATTGTGAGCAACATCTTGTTGCATAGATGAGAAGTTCTCTGCGGTACGTGCCATCACATCATACGCACTGCTCAGTGCATTGATTAACGTTACATCAAGGTTTTTTGCCTTAGCAATATTACATGCTTCGGTTAGCAGGTTAATTATAATTGAGCAATATTGAGGCTCGCGCAACTGACCATTTTTAATGTTATGTAGCGCACTTAGCGGATTTATTGCTATGTTAACTAATAACTTATTAAAACGTAGCTGCTCAATATTCATAGACGCATTTAAAAGGGGGATCGCGGTTAATTGATCCGCCATAATTTTGCTATTTTTAACACCTAAGTTGTTACATCCGCCAATTATACTTTGCCCATTACCAGTGTGCTGTACTATATATTGGTTTGATTTAAACCCAGCCATACTCGTTGTTAAAAAATAAAGCGCTTGGTGTTCATTGAGCTCACATTTTAACTGCTCTACATTACCCATACCGTTATGCGAAAGCACAACAGAGCAATGCTGAGGCAAAAACTGTTTTACTTGTGCAAATGCGCTTTGCACTTGAAAGGCTTTTACCGTAAATAAAAACACATCAAATTTAGGTAAACTATTAAGCTCATTTAATGAAATAAAAGAGGCATTTATTTTTTGTGAAGCACTGTTGTCACTACTGTAAAAGCGAGTGTTACTCGTACTTTTTCGGGTTAACACGCTTACACTATGCTGCGCACTTAAAAAGTGGGCTAATAATAAGCCTATTGCGCCGTCGCCAATAATAAGAATTTTAGCCATGAGAGTTCTTTTTACGTGGGGTTAAAATTGCTTTGATTATAAAGTAGCTTGCTGCGCCGGCAAAATCTGCAATAAAATCTGCGATTGATGCTTGCCTATATGGAAGTGCGTCTTGCATTATTTCTATTGCAGCACCGTAACCGGCTAATAAAAGTATTTGTGCGTATAAAGGGAGTTTAAACGCTTTATCCATTATTATGGCAAGGATGAAAAATATCCCAAAGTGGGCTACTTTATCAACATGAGGAAACAGGTTGCCAACCCCTTTTATTTCTTTCGCAAATAAAAAGGTAAACACCACAATACTAATTAAAAAAATTGCTTGATAAACACGCCTTGTCACAACAAATCCTAAAATCGCTTAAAAAAGAAACCGTAGTATATCAAACTAATTTAGTATCGCACCTGAACAAGATGCATAAAAGTGTAAAGATTTATAGTTTTAGCGTTATAATCGCTTTAATAAATTAAGTATAAAATTAAGATAAAATAGTTAGGAGAAATCAATGCCTTCATTTGATATTGTATCTGAAGTAGAAATGAACGAAGCTAAAAACGCAGTTGATAATGCAAACCGTGAACTAGAAACTCGCTTTGACTTTAGGGGAGTTGATGCATCGATTGAGCTAAATGATAAAGTAATTAAGCTTAAAGCCGAAGCTGACTCTCAGGTTATACAATTATTTGATATTTTAGCGAGTAAAATTTCTAAGCGTGGTATGGATGTATCAAGCCTTGAATTGCAAGATATTAGCCGAGCGGGTAAAAATGTTTTTCGTAACGTTGGTTTAAAGCAAGGTATTGAAAAAGAGATGGCTAAAAAAATAGTTAAAGCCATTAAAGATTCAAAAGTTAAAGTACAAGCCGCCATTCAAGGTGAAGAGGTACGCGTAACAGGTAAAAAGCGAGATGATCTTCAAGAAGCTATGCAAGTAGTACGTAGCGCCGATTTAGGCCAGCCATTTCAGTTTAAAAACTTCCGCGATTAATAAAACAGATTACAGATATTATAGAGATTAGGAGGCTAATTTTTAAAAAATTTGTGTTAAAAAAGCCAAGCTACAGCAATGAAGTTTGGCTTTTTTGCTATTAGTAACTTGATATGTAATCTAACTCTTTTACAGTGATTGTTGAGGGTTTATATCGTTAAAAATCAAACTTTGGCTATATAGACGTCTATTGACATTTATAAACAAAATACTCACAATAGCGACCTATTTTCAAGGTGCTTGCTTAATACCTTTGTATACGTTTCAAAGTATTGAAATTAACAGCAAGATAATCGGGAAGTTGGTGCGTTTTCAAGACGATAACAACCCCAACACTGCCCCCGCAACGGTAAAGTATTAGCAGCTATTATAGTGTTGACTGAGTCCGGAGACCGGCCTTGAAGTAATCTTACTTATTAACATCTTTGCGGTGGGCAAAGGTAGGGGACATCATGTTAAATAAAACCGCTCTAGGTGTGGCAATTTCGGCTGCACTTTCATTTTCAGTATCTGCAACAGTGCAACCAATCGAAAAAATTACCGTTACAGCTAATAAATTCGAACAACCTATTAGTAATGTGCTGGCCAGTGTTAGCGTAATTGACCGTGCTGATATTGAAAAAAGTAATGTGCGAAACTTACCTAGTTTGTTGGCTTCTCAAGCTGGTTTTCAAATTAACTCAAATGGTGGCTTTGGCCAAAATTCAGGTGTTTCGCTACGCGGTTCAAGTTCACGCCATACCCTTATTTTAATTGATGGTGTTAGAGTTGGCTCGGCTACTCTTGGCTATAAAGGTATTAGTAATATTGCCCTTAATACTATTGAGCGTATTGAAGTTGTTAAAGGTTCTCGCGCTGCTGTTTATGGCTCAGATGCCTTAGCTGGGGTGATTAATATTATTACTCGTAAAGCTGATAATATTCGCTTAGATGCTACTTTTGGCAGCAATGCTTATCAAAGCTACCAAATGGCGGGTGGAACAAATATAAATGATTTAAGTGCATCATTTAACGCTGGAATTGAAAAAACCGATGGTTTTGATGTACTGCAAAACCATGCACCAGATGAAGACGCTTATGAGAACAAAAATATTGGCTTCAATATCGCTTATAACGATGACTATTTAGGCAAGCTAACCGTACAAACTCAGTATAATGAAGGTTATGCTCGTTATGATAATCAGTACAGTGCAGCAGACAGCAGTGATGAAAGTAATGATTTTGAAAACTACCAAGTATCATTAGGGTGGAATAAAAGCTACGAAAATCAAATACACCATATAGCATTCGCATTTTCTAGCGATAGCCAAGATAACACCAGTGAAGGTGTGGTTAGTATGTACGAAACTAAGCGAAATCAAATTGATTATACTGGGCAATATATTGTCTCAGATGAGCTTAATATTAATGGTGGCTTGAACTGGTACAAAGATAAAATAGAAACCAACGCAGGTAATTATGATAAAGATAGCCGTGAGGTTTTTGCTGGCTTTTTAGGTGCGTATTACGATGATAATACGGTTTTAGCTAATATCGCAGTTCGCCAAGATCATGACCAACAATTTGGTGATAAAACCACGTATACAGCAGCGGTAGGTTATCATTTAAATAAGTTTGCTACGTTTAGAGCAAGTCAAAGCACGGGCTTTAAATCGCCTACCTTTAATGATATTTATTTTCCAGGTTCAGGTAACCCAGACCTAAAACCAGAAACGTCTGAGAATAAAGAATTAGGTTTGTTGTTAAGTTATCAAGATATTGCTTTAGAAGTGTCTATTTTCCGTAATGATTTTGACAATAAAATAGCGTGGGCACCAACACCTGCAGGCCCTTGGCAGCCAACAAATATAAACGAAGCGCGCCATGAAGGCATTGAGTTTAGCTTTTCGCAACAACTAATGGGTTTTGAGCATGCATTTAACTTCACTTACTTATCTGCAGAAGATTTAGAAACGGGCCAAGAGTTAGCTTATGTATCAAAAAATACCTTTAACTGGTCTTTAAATAAAGGGTGGGGAGATTTTGATGCGGGTATCGATTTGCAGTATCGTGGCGATAGGAAAGGTAAATTAACAGATTTATCTTCATATACATTATGGAACCTAGTCGGTAACTATCAAGCAACTGAGCAGTTAAGCTTTTCTTTACGGGTCGAAAACCTGTTTGATAAGCAGTACGATGAAGTTGATGCCTATGGTATTGATTTAGATGGCGATTATATAAATGATGAATTTTATTACTATAACACCGCTGACCGACGCTTATTTATTGGTGCTGCATACCAGTTTTAATATGTGCTACGTAGCTTAAACTTAAAAGCTCGCTAAATTAGCGAGCTTTTTTGTGCGTTACAAAATGGGTTTAATCAGCTAAAAACTCTTTAAATTCGGTTTCGAATTTATGCAATTTAGGGGCAATTAAAATACTGCAATAGCCTTGGTTTGGATTTTCGTTGTAATAATCTTGATGGTAATGCTCTGCTGGATAATACGTGGTGGCAGGGCTAACCTCAGTCACTATTGGCTCGCTTACCTGGTTTTGTAATTGAGCGATCACCGCGTTAGTAAGTGTTAGCTGTGTTTGGTTGTGATAATACACAACACTGCGGTATTGTGTGCCTATATCGTTACCTTGGCGGTTGAGCTGGGTGGCATCGTGCAAAGTGAAAAACATTGCTAGTAATACTTCAAAACTAATAATAGTGTCGTCAAATTCAATTTGCACTACTTCTGCATGGCCGCTAGTGCCTGAGCATACTGATTTATAGGTAGGAGTGTCTGTGTTGCCACCAGTGTAACCCGAGCTTACATTTAATACGCCGTTCACTCGTCTAAATGCGGCGTCTATACACCAAAAACAGCCGCCACCAAAGGTAGCGACTTGCGTTGTTGAACTCATAAATACTCCAAAATAGCTGTAAGTTTAGATTATGCAGAGCATAAGTCTAAAGCGTCGTAACAACAAGGTTACGACGCTATTAGGAGGTTAGATCTCTTCGAATGGCTTTTTAGCGGCTTGTTTATCAAGTTTTTGCTGCAAAAACTCAGGTGACTGTGTATTGCGCGCAAGTGCATAGTAAGCAGCAGGTACTACAAACAGAGTCAGTAGGGTTGATACAACAACACCGGTAAACACTACAACACCAATTACCATACGGCTTTCTGCACCCGGGCCCGAGGCTAAAACCAGAGGTACCGCACTCATTACAGTGGTTAATGAGGTCATAATAATAGGGCGTAGGCGCTGCGTAGCGGCTTGTAAAATAGCTTCGCTAAACTCTACGCCTTTGTCGCGTAGTTGGTTAGTAAACTCAACAATTAATATGCCGTTTTTAGCACTTAACCCTATGAGCATCACAATACCTATTTGGCTGTAAATATTGAGCGTAAGTCCTGTGGCCCACAAGCCAAACATAGCACCCATTAAGCCAAGGGGTACGGTAAGCATTATTACAAATGGGTGCATAAAGCTTTCAAACTGTGCCGCTAGTACTAAAAAGGTAACCGTAAGTGCTAAAATAAACACGTAGGTCATGGCCGAAGCACCTTCATAAAACAACTGCGACTCGCCTTTGTAGTCAATCGCGCCATCTATGTCGTTTTCTTCCATGGCCACTTTGTTTAAAAAGTTAAGTGCTTGCTCAAGTGTATAACCATCGGCTAAGTTGGCGCTTAAGGTAATTGCACGCATACGGTTGTAGCGGTTTAAGCGCGATGCGGTAGCTTCTTCTTTTAAGCTAATTAAACTATCAAGCGGGACTAGCTCGCCACTGCGTGATTTAAGATAAATGTTTGATATATCAGTAGGGTTGGCAAAGTCTTCTTTAGTGCCTTTTAAAATAACGTCGTACTCTTCGCCGCGATCTATAAAAGTAGTAACACGACGCTGACCTAGCATGGTTTCGAGTGTACGCCCTACATCAGATACTGAAATACCTAAATCGGCCGCTTTGTTTTTATCTATGCTGACTAAAAACTGTGGGAATGTTTCTTTGTAATCATGATCGATTCTAACCAGTCCTGGATTTTTCTCAGCGCGCTCTATAATACGGTCGCGCCAATCGGCTAGTTGTGCGTAATCGTTACCTTGTAGTACAAACTCGATTGGGCGTGATGAACCACCGCCGCCAATGCCTCGGCGCATAATAGCAAAGGCTCGCACGTCGGTAACTTCCTGCAGTTTAGTGCTTATTTCGTCCATTATTTCCCAGGTAGAACGTTGGCGTTTGTCCCAATCGGCCATACCTACAATTGCTACACCGCCACTGCCGCCCCAGCCTGGTACGCGCACGAGTACGCGGCTTAGCTCACCAGATTCAGAGTAAGGCATTAAGCGATCTTCAATTTTACTCATGTTAGCGGCATTGTTCTCATAACTGGCGCCTTCAGGGCCACTCATCATAACAAAAAAGGTACCACGGTCTTCTTTAGGTGTTAGCTCAGACGGTATTTGAGTAAATAATGAATAACTTACAAAGCCAGCTAATAATAAGCTGATCATTAAGCCCCATTTGCGGGTCATGTTAGAGGCAAGTGAGTTACGATAACTAAGCTCTACCTTAGCAAAAAAGCGGTTCATCGACTGGCTAAATTTACTTTCTTTTTCAGAGGCTTTTAATACTTTAGAACATAACGCAGGTGAAAGAGTAAGTGCTGTAATACTTGAGAAAAACACTGCGGCACTTACCGCCATAGCAAATTCAGTAAATAAAGCACCAATACGGCCATCCATAAATACTAAGGGTACAAATACCGAAATAAGCACTAAAGTGGTGGCAATAATTGCAAAGCCCACTTCGCGCGCGCCTCTATAAGCGGCCAATAAAGGAGGCTCGCCAAGCTCTATGCGGCGATGAATGTTTTCTAACATAACAATGGCATCATCAACCACTAAGCCGATTGCTAGTACCAGTGCAAGTAAAGTAAGTAAGTTAATGGAATAACCCATAGCGAGTAAAAACATAAAACTACCCACTAACGCCACCGGCACAGTAACTGCAGGGATTAAGGTGGCACGAATATTACCTAAAAATATAAAAATAATTAATACAACTAAGCCCATAGAAATAGCAAGAGTGCTGTATACCTCATTAATCGATTCTTTTATAAAAATAGATGAGTCGTAACTATCCTCTATAGTGGTTCCTTCGGGTAGGTTACGTTTTATTTTTTCAAGTTCGGCGCGGGCGTTATCAACCACAGTTAAGGTGTTGGCTTTAGCTTGCTTTACAATGCCTAAACCAATCATATTGCGGCCATTACCCCGAAATAAACTCTCGTCATCGGCGGCTTCTAGTTGTACATCAGCCACTTCACTTAAGCGTACTAGGTAACCATCATCACCGCGTTTTATTACTAGGTTTTGAAAGTCGCGCTGATCTTTATAACTGCGGGCAGTACGTACGGTAAAGTCACGGTCAACCGATTCAATTTCGCCAGCGGGTAACTCTACGTTTTCGGTGCGTAGTGTTTGTTCTATATCGCTCGCAGTAATACCGCGAGCAGCCATCGCTTGGCGGTTTAGCCAAATTTTCATGGCGTATTTTCGTTCACCACCAATGCGTACGTTAGACACACCATCAACTACGGCTAGGCGATCAACAATAAAACGCTGTGCGTAATCAGATAATTGCATTGAGTTCATGGTTTCGCTGTTTAGCACAAACCATACAATAGGGCTTTCATCGCTGTTAGACTTAGACACCTCAGGCGGGCGAACTTGTTCAGGTAGGCTATCTGCGGCGCGGGCAACACGTTCACGCACATCGTTAGATGCAGCATCTATATCGCGCTTAATATCAAACTCAATCGTAATATTGGAGCGGCCATTACGGCTCGATGAGTTAATACTTTTAATGCCTTCAATACCCGAGATACGGTTTTCGATGACTTGGGTTATTTTGGTTTCTATAATCTCTGCAGAAGCACCTGTATATTCGGTACTAATATTAACAATAGGTGTTTCAATATCAGGGTACTCACGCAGTGGCAGCATGCTAAAAGCAACGAGCCCAAAGGTGAGTAAAAGTAGGTTTATTACAATCGCAAAAACAGGGCGTTTAACGCTAATATCGGTAATTTTCACGGGTTATCCCTTCACGCTAACTTTACTGCCAGAGCGAATTTTTATTAGCCCTTCAGTTATAATTTGCTCACCATCGGCTAAGCCTTCATCAACAGCAACCCAGCCGTTATTTCTGCCCGCAATATGCACTTCAACACGATTAGCAACACCGTCCAAAATTTGAAATACGTAATGTTTGTCTTGTAGCGGAATAATTGCTTTTTCTGGAACCATTAATGCTTGGTTACTACTTAGCTCTAACGCTGTTTTAAGTAGCATACCAGGGCGAAGCAAACCTGAATTATTTGCAAAGCTGGCGGTTACTTCTACGCTACGCGTTACCGAGTCAATACGCGAACTAATATGCGTTACTTTACCGATAAAGGTTTGATCTGGATAAGCATCATTTTGAGTGAGCACTTTCATGCCGGTAGCTAATTGCGCTAAATATTTTTCAGGTACTTTAAAGTCTACCTTAATGATACTTATGTCATCGAGGGTGGTAATAATTGAACTGTTATTTACATAGGCACCAATCGATATTTCACGCTTGCCCAACATGCCAGAAAATGGCGCGGTAATGGTCATTTCAGCTAGCTTGGTTTTAGCACTTTCTAATTGTGCTTGGGTGGCATCAACTCGTGATAATTGCTCTTCAAGTAACGATTTTGCTGTTGACTGAGAACGTGAAAGTTCGGTAAGTCTATCGAGTTGGCGTTTTTCTTCGCGTAAATTAATATTTAGCTCTTTTACAGCAATTTGTTCTTGTTGGCTTTGCAGTTGTACTAGCTTTTGGCCTTTGCTAACTAGGTCGCCATCTTCAAAGAAAATATTAGTCACGTAATCACTTTGTGCGCTGGTAATATATAAAGCTTGGTTAGCGCGAGCGCTACCAATAGCTTCAATCATTACTGCATTTTCTTGCGAGGTAACAGTGTGAGCAGACACTTGCGTGGCCATTTGTGAAAAATCTGCTTGTTCACCTTGGCTAGCGGGTAAATATAAATAAACGCTAAATATTACGAGTAGCGTAATAATAAATGGAAAAAGAGCTCTACCTGATTGTCTTGAGTACATTGCTTTAATACCAAAAAATAAATTATAACTATTGTACGAAATAACACCGAGAAAAGGCGGTATTATGTCCCATTAATTTGTGAATTAAGCGTAAAAGTTATAATAATTAATTAAATAAACTCATGCTTGAGCTTTAAAAGGTATTTTATGAAGTTAAATACGTCGTGCAAAAAATGTTTAATGCTCAGAAAAATAGCATTGTGGGGCATTATTATGTTCATTTTTTACAGTGTTTATTATCAATATGGATGAGTTTAACGCTATGCAAATTAAGTATCGTGCGCAGGGAGCTAAGCATGGCATAGAAGTATTAATTGTTGGTGCGATTGGTTTGTTATTCATTATGCTGTTTAATTTATTACGCCCTGGTGAAATTAGCATTCTAGAAATTTTTTTAGTTAGTTTGTGTATTGCAGCAATAACAATTGGTTTTTTTAAAACCCAAGAGCCATTTTATAGCTTAGTGTTAACCACTGAGCAGTTAACTTATCAGCACAAATATGGTGTTTGGCATTTAGCTCATAGTAATTTTAAATCAAGCGGAATACCCAAAATAGCAGTAGGGCTTGAGCACTTAGAGCTTAACGTGGTAGGAATTAAGGTAAACGATATGGATGAGTTTTTAACGGGTTTAGCCCCAAGAATCGCAGGGAAATTATTGATAGAGCAGCGTCATTTATTTATGCAACTAATTCAAAAGAATTGCAAAAATGGCGATTGCCCATCAGAATGGCTGGTAGAGGATACACAATATAGATCTAAAAATGGAATTAGCTATAATGGGTTAATAGCAATGTTTGCCAACAGGGCTAAGCATTTGCAGTTACTAACAGGCTATGAGCTATTATTACCAGCGAGTGTATTAGATAGAAATATTTGGGAATTTAGTGCTAACTTAAATGCATGGCAGCGCGACCCCCTTAAATTTATAGCGTCGCAAGTAAGTAATTAAAACGCGGCAGTAGGAATAATAATGAGCCAAGAAAGAGCTTTTTTAAAAAGTGGTCGTAATACCATAATACATAAAGACAAAAAACTTGATTTAGTCATTGTTAATTCTGAGATCCACCCTCGAATTAAAGTGACCCAAAATGGCTTAGAACCATTTAAAGAAGAGCTGCCAAAAAACCGCCGTGATGCAAAAGAGCGTTACTTAGAAGTTGTTTATGTTGGTAGCGCCGATGTGTTTGGCGAAGAAAAACGATTGTTATTTATTCAAGCCCTTGATGGGCGGGAATACAAGGTTGATTACAGTAAAATAGGTACTAAGTTATTTGTACGTATTCATCAAGATAGTTATTTATAGTACTTAGTGGCACTTTTATTGCTTTAAATAATTATTAATTATTTTTTGATATAAAAAGGTGCTTAGTATGAGAGCAATTGCGTTAATCCCGTTATTGTCGTGTGGGCTATTGGTTGCATGCGGAGGTGGGGGGAGCTCTGATGATGGTGATAACACTCAAGCTTCAGTATTTGCAGGTAACGATTTGCAAATTATTGAAAAAACCGATTTTACTATTACTGCAAAAGGCTCACCTACCGAGGGTACGTTTACTTGGCAGCGCGTAAGCGGCCCCATTGTTGATGGATTTCCGCTCGATGGTGCAGTGCAAACTATTACCGCGCCAGATGTAAAGGCAGACAGTGAACTGGTGCTCAGAGTAAGCTATCAAACAACCGGTGGTGGTTTAGTACATGACGATATTAGTATTTTTATTACATCAAACAATCAATTACCCCAAGCTGTAATTACTCAAACAGCACCGCAAGTATTGCCATCGGTTTATAACGATACCGTAACGCTAAGCGCAGCAGACTCAACAGATCCAGATACAAATGGTCAAATTAATAGCTACTTGTGGCAATTAATATCAGGACCAGCCCTCAATATTAATAGTTTTACTAATTCTACCTTAAGCTTTAGCCATCCACTGCTTGAAAACCATACAAATTTAAAGTGGTCATTAACGGTTACCGATGATGAAGGGGGAGAGTCAACCTCTGAATATGACATGACTTTAAATAAAACAGCGCAAGTTGTTATTGCCAATGCCGGGGCTGATCAGCAAGTTAACGAGTTTGATAAAGTAACCTTAGATGCAAGTAACAGCGCTGCCGCAACCAGTACTTATAAATGTGACTGGCAACAACTAACCGGCAAAGCGGAAACATTAGCTAATAGTAATCAATGTATTACTACTTTTTATGCCTCAGACATAGACACTAACGCCACTTTAAGCTTTGAAGTAATGGTTACTGATTCAAAAGGGCGCACCGCAAACGATAGTGTATTTGTAGATGTTGCACCTAAAGCGCTTGGGTTAATAAACGATACAGGTGTAGGGGAGTGTTACAACAATACTCAACGTATAAACTGTGTTAGTAAAGATTTTCCAAATCAAGATGCTGAACTTGGTCGAGACAGCTTTGCGAATCGTTTAGCCAAAGTAGGGCAAGGTAATTTAGCGTTTGATTACACCAAACTAAATGAGTTTGCCGATGAAGTGGCTGATGACGCACAAAATTTTAGTTGTATTCGCGACAACGTAACCGGTTTAGTGTGGGAGGTTAAAAGCCCTGTGTCAGGTGTGGTACCTAACACTACATTACGCGATGGGCAAAATCTTTATACATGGTACCTTACTGAATCTGCTATTCCTCAAGTAGGCGGAGCAAGAGGCGCAGCTAACTCCAGTTGCCCAAGCAATACTGATTGCGGATTGCAAAGCTATATACAAGAAGTAAATGCGCTAGATTTTTGTGGTGGCACAAATTGGCGAGTACCCACTTACACCGAGCTACTAAGCTTAGTAGATTATGGCAAGCAAGGGCAAAATGTATTAATAGATAAGAGTATTTTCCCTAATACGCCTGCGGTTAGTTTACTGGGTCACTTGCGTTATTGGACCTCTCAAACAGCGGTTGATGGCACCAGTTTATCGCAAGCTTATATTATAGATATGAGCGATGGTAATGACCTTGCTTATCCAAAAGGTAATATTGCTTATGTTCGTTTAGTTAGAAGCCGTTAGGGGAAGTATATGAAATTTAAATTAATAACTACATTTGCGGCAATGAGTTTAAGCTTTAACGTAATAGCTGGGGTTTGTTATGACTCTGTTACGCAAACAACACCAACAGAGCGATTTACAATAAATCCCGATGGCACAGTGTCAGATAGCAAAACAGGTTTAATGTGGCAGCGTTGTAGTTACGGACAAGTGTATAACAATGCTACAGCAACATGCGAAGGCTCTACACCATCATTAACTTGGCAAGCTGCATTGCGAGGCGCAGTTAACGATACAACGGCAAGTTATAATGACTGGCAAGTACCAAATATTAAAGAGTTAGCAAGTATTATTGAACACAGATGTACAGAGCCAAGTATTAACGAATCGGTGTTTTTGGGCACAAAGCTACAAAACTATTGGACCAATACCTCAGGTGTAAATACGATTAATTCTGCTTGGGTTTATCAGTTTGACAGTGGATTAAATAGTTTGCACGCTAAAACCAGTAGTGTTTATTTGCGCTTAATGCGTTACGAAAAATAATCCAATATAAGTAAATGCACAGCTAAGTTGAAAGCAGTGCTTTTTACATTAATTTACGTTATTTCAATAATAAAAGAGCCTGAGTGTTGTCACTAAGGCTCTTTTTTTGCCATTATGGAGGGGATTTATTTACCAAGGAATACTCAGGTGTATTTAAGCTATTTTGGTTTGCATGAAAAACCCTTTTCAATCTCGCCTAATCCCCATTATTTGTTTTTAAGTGAGCGACATAAAGAAGCGTTAGCGCACCTTACCTATGGACTAGGTGAAGACGGCGGCTTTGTATTATTAACCGGCGAAGTGGGTACCGGTAAAACAACCATTACTCGCAGTATGCTAGAAAAACTGCCAGAGAATACTCAAGTTGCGATGATCCATAATCCGGCATTATCAGAGCTTGAGCTCTTGGCGAGTATTTGTGATGAGCTTAAAATTAATTATGATGCACAAAATGCGAGTTTAAAAAGCCTTACCGATGTTATAAAAAAGCACTTAGAAGCAAATAATAAAGCGGGTGGGCATACCATACTGATTATTGACGAAGCGCAGTTACTTGCCCCCGATGTATTAGAACAACTGCGCCTACTAACTAACATAGAAACCGATCATAAAAAGCTATTACAAATAGTGCTGGTGGGGCAACCTGAGCTGCAAGTATTATTAAAACGAAATGAGTTAAGGCAGCTTGCACAGCGTATAACAGCTCGCTATCACTTACTGCCTTTAACACAAGGGCAAACGGTGGCATACATTAAGCATCGTTTACATATTGCAGGCTGTGATAAAGGTATTTTTTCGTTGGATGCAATGCAAAGCGTTCATCAACTTACCGGTGGCGTGCCACGATTAATGAACTTAGTGTGTGAGCGGGCGTTAGTAGGGGCATTTGCAAAACAGCAATTAACAATAGATAGCGAGATTATAAAAAAATCTGCTCTGGAATCATTACCACCCGATTTCATTGCGGCTAATAATACGCCACCTAAAACCGTGCCATATTGGCTATATTGCTCTGCTTTTGTTGCTTTATTTGCAGCCGGCTTAGGGCTTTCATTTATTTTATAGTTAGGTGATTAATGTCTTATTTATTAGATGCGTTAAAGCAATCGCAACAAGCCGATATAAGCGCCGAGCAGTATGACTTACAGGCACAGCAGGCTAAACAGCAACAAGCTCTAGTGCGATATCGCCGCTTGGCGTTTGTGATTGGTGGCAGCTTAGCGGTTAGCTTTAGTGTTGCTGGTGGTTTTGTTAGTGGGAAATGGCTACAAAACAGCTCATTTAATAGTAATAATGAGCAAGTTAGCACTACAGCAATATTAAAAAATGCTAATGCCGATAAAGAACCAACTATAACAACCAAATCGGATATAGATAATACAGCAAGATTACAAACTGCAGAGCAAAACATAGCTGTATTAGCGGCGCAATCATCAGCGTCAAAAACGGCCCCGCCAGACGCAGTAAATACAGCAACTTCAATTCAAGGTCAGTTAGTGTATGTACAAACCCCCAGTGGTATTGTACAAATGTTACTTACGCCGCAAGGGCAATATATTCCAATAATGGAAAATCAAGCCACACTTCAGCAAAACCTAAACCCGCAAAATAGTTTTGCTCAGGGTACGTATGGGCAAGGCGCAATTAATCAGCAGGGATATTCACAACCACATTATAATCAACCTAGCTTCAATCAAACTAGTAGCCAGGCAACACAAGCTGCAAAGCAGCAACCTCAAACAAATATGCCTTCATCGGCATCGCTTGATTTAAGTAAGTATAAAGTGCTTGGTAAACCGCTCGATTCACAAGGCTCTACAGCACAAAACACTAAAAGACCTACGCTTGCAAAGAGCCCAACATTACTAGAAACAGCTTTTGATCAAGCTATTCAAGATACAGAAAAAACACAAAACTACGAAGTAACGCAAGCAACGCGCAGCTCATCACGCGTGCAACCAATAGAGCTGTTGCCAGATGGATTGCAAGCCATGTTACCGCCACTTAAATATCAGGCGCATATATATTCCTCTGCACTCGATAAGCGTTGGATCAAGCTCAATGGTCGCGAGCTTTTTGAGGGCGATAGTATAGGTGCATTAACAGTGCGAGAAATAACACCAGAGCAAAGCGTACTTGATTTTGACGGCTACGAATTTAGCTTAAAGGCGCTACAAGATTGGCCGCAATAGCGGCTAATTAGGGTAAAATTGAATTTTTATAAAAGCGTTGTAAGTCAATTTTGTATTCGTCAGTTTTAACTGCCGACTCAAGTGTATCTTGGCTTTTTTTATGTGCTAAATCTATGTCTTGCACTTGGGTGTAGCGCCCATGCTTTGCACTATAGAAAGTTTTAACAACGGGCTTTAGTGGGCTGGCAGGGTTGCTCTGTGTCACCAGTCCCACTTTTTGACTCGAGAGCTTAACCAGTGTGCCTACCGGGTGAATACCGATACACTGAATAAATTTAGTTAATAACTCACTATCAAAACTATCAGGGCAACCTTCTTTTAATATTTTAAAGGCTTTTATCGGCTCCATACCCGCTTTATAAACGCGCTCAGCTGTGAGTGCATCATACACGTCAACAATTGACGCCATACGCACATACTGGCTTATTTCATCGCCTTTTTTACCAAACGGATAGCCTTTACCATCTAAGCGTTCATGGTGCATACCGGCAATATCAACAGCTATACCTTTGAGCCCTGCAGCTTGTAAAATGTCTTTACTAAAGCGCGCATGATTTTTCATTATTGTAAATTCTTCATCAGTAAAACGTCCCGGCTTATTGAGTACTGCATCGGGAATTTTTATTTTGCCAATATCATGCAGTAGCGCGCCAGTAGTTAGCTGTTCAATAATATCTTTATCTATATTCAAATGCTTGGCAAAAATACTAATTAAAATAGAAACATTAATAGAGTGCTCTAACAGGTAGGCATCTTTTTGGCGCATTTGAGTAAGACAAGCAAGTGCATCTTGATTTCTAAATACCGAATCCATAAAACCACTAGCAAGATCTCTAAAAGGCGCTATGTCTATATCTCGGCCTGCTTTTATATCTTTAAATGCTTTAATTTGTAGAGATTTAGCTTCATCGTAGAGCTTTTTAGCTTTGCCCATTTCTTGTTCAGCACTGTGCGTTTTTTGCCAAGGATCGCGCTTTGTAACAGGGGAAGGAGTATTGGCAGGCTCTTTTTCAGGCACTGATTCGATGAGGGTTTTATCTGGATCTATTTCAATTTCTAAAATACCGACATTTTTTAACTTATCGATGCCTGCCTGGGTTTTAACCCAGCCTTGGCTTTTTATTTTAATACGTCCGGTTTGCTTTGTTACGCTTTGTACAAACATGCCAGGTAATAACTGCGAAATTGGAATGACTTTCAATTTAATTCACTTCATATAAGTATTCTACTGGTTAAAGTAACAAAGATATTACAATAAATATAGTAAAAAAGGCACCCTAAGGTGCCTTTTCATACGAATAAGTAATTAGTGCTAAACTAGTTACTCATCATCTTCAACAAGCGTCATCAGCGATGTATTACCACCCGATGCCGTTGTATCTATACTGATGGTTTTTTCAGTTACTAAACGTTTAATAAGCGTATCGTAATATTCAGAGCTGATCACTGGCAAAATAGCACCTTTACGCTGCGCTAGCTGCTGGCTGAAATAACCAAAGCGAGAAGAGCGTGCTGCAACCACAGCGCCGGCTAAGTGCGGATGTGCCAATATAGCTTGTAACTGATTTGGTTTAGCTACTTGGAACACGCCTTCGGCAACACCGGTGGCAATAAATTTATCTCTAAAGGCAACCGCTTCTTCATAAAATATTTCAGAAGCAACAGTAATTACCGTATTACCCGCAGCAATTGCAGTAATGATCGATAATGCCCAAAAGTTAAACGATGTGCTCTTATCGGCGTAACATACAACACAACCACGTGCTTCAAGGTGCAATGTATTAGACTCACCCGTTGGCCCAGGTAATGTAGTAAATTTACGCATGTGCTTTTCTAAGCGATTAAGTTGTGCACGTGCATCGGCAAGTGTTAGTGCTAAATCGTCAGCTAAGTCGTCAATAATTTCAACTGTGGCTATTTTAGCAAGCAATTGACGCACCGCAGATACACGGTCGTTTAATGGTGTTGAGCGCCAAATTTTTTCATCGCGCATAGAGTTAATCATTAGCTTTTCTACTTGCTCATTTGCACCGCTGTAGTGGTGTAAATCCAGCTCGTCTGGCGTTAGATTGGTCATTTGCACGTTTTCTGGCGATGCTTTTTCTTTTACTAAACGTTGTAAGTAGTTAGGGCCACCGGCTTTAGGGCCAGTACCAGATAAACCACGGCCACCAAATGGTTGCACACCAACAATAGCGCCAATCATATTACGGTTAACGTATACGTTACCTGCACGCGACATTTTAGCTAGGTATTCACAACGCTCTTCGATGCGCGAATGCACGCCCATAGTTAAGCCGTAACCTGTGTTGTTTATTTGATCCATAACACTGTCTAGTTCGCTCGATTTAAAGCGTATAACGTGTACACATGGGCCAAATACTTCGCGCTTAAGTACCGATAAGTCTTTTATTTCGTATAAGCGAGGAGCAAAGAAGTACGCACCATTTACTGTGTTATCTGGAATTTTACACTCGTAATGTAATGTCGCATTACCTTTTAAGTACTCAACGTGATCGTTTAAGCTTTTCAGCGCTTTTTCATCAATTACCGGGCCTACGTCAGTAGATAGTAACGATGGGTCGCCTATATGTAACTCAGCCAGTGCACCTTTAAGCATTTCGATTATGCCATCGGCAACGTCTTCTTGAATAAACAATACACGTAACGCTGAACAGCGTTGCCCAGCACTTTGAAAACCAGAACTAATGACATCGTCAACCACTTGCTCAGGGAGTGCTGTTGAGTCAACGATCATACAGTTTTGGCCGCCTGTTTCAGCAATTAACGGTACTTGAATATCGCTACGCGCCGCGAGTGTTTGTGAAATAAGCGTGCCTGTTTCAGTCGAGCCAGTAAACATAATTGCTTGAACGCGTTCATCCGGAACAATTGTTTTACCTACGTCACTACCGCGGGCTATTACCGCTTGCACAACATGCTCTGGTAAACCTACCGACAGCATAAGTTCAATGGCACGCAGCGCAATTAGGCTGGTTTGCTCAGCTGGTTTTGCAATAACGGTATTACCGGTCACAATGGCAGCGGCTACTTGGCCTAAGAAAATAGCTAGCGGGAAGTTCCATGGGCTAATACATAAAATAACACCACGGGCTTCAAAGCGCTCATCTTGCGATAGCTCTTCAGCGCGGGCTGCGTAGTAACGACAAAAATCAACCGCTTCGCGTACTTCATCAATACCATCTTTAGCTATTTTACCGGCTTCTTTAATACAAATAGCCACTAGCTCGTCATGATGACGCTCTAAAATATCGGCAACACGGCGTAATAAATTAGCACGTTCTTTTACCGATGTTTGTGACCATGATTCAAAAGCGCTTTCTGCGTTGGCTAGCAAAATTTGCATTTCATCGCTAGATTGCAGTTTTATATGGCCAATTACTTCTTTGTGGTTTGCCGGGTTTTTAACTGCCACAGAGCCTTCAGGTACTTGGCTTGGCTCAATTAAGTGCTCGTTAAACCACAGATCAAGGTTTTCTTTAAACGGAGTGATCACGTTTATATCGGTTAAATCCATGCCTTTTGAATTGGCACGCTCGGCGCCATATAAGTCAATTGGCATTTTAATTTGCGTATTGTATTTATTACGTAAACCTTGCAGTGTTTCTACCGGGTCAGGTAATAGTGACTCAACTGGCTTAGTGGTATCTACAATGGCATTAACAAACGATGAGTTAGCACCATTTTCTAATAAACGGCGTACTAAGTAAGCCAGCAGGTCTTCGTGTTGGCCCACTGGTGCGTATACGCGGCACTGAATTTTTTCCTCGGTAACGATTTGGTCAAATAAAGATTCGCCCATACCGTGTAAACGTTGGAATTCAAAACCGGTGTTATCACCTTTAGCCACTTCTAATATAGTTGCTGCTGAGTAGGCATTATGGGTAGCAAACTGTGGGTAAAGTACATCACGTGCTTCGAGCATTTTCATGGCACACGCTTTATAAGACACGTCGGTGGTTGCTTTGCGAGTAAATACCGGAAAATGCTCTAAACCATCTTGTTGTGTGGTTTTTATTTCAGTGTCCCAATAAGCGCCTTTAACTAAACGCACCATCATTTTACGACCCACACGGGTTGCAAGTTCAGTTAGCCATTCAATTACAAATATAGCGCGTTTTTGATACGCTTGAACCGCTAAACCAAAGCCGTTCCAACCTGCTAGGTCGTCATCACTAAATACCGCTTCAATTACATCTAAAGAAATATCTAAACGGTCTGCTTCTTCAGCGTCAACAGTAAAGCCAATGTCATATTGTTTAGCTGCTAGCGCAAGCTCTTTAAGCTTAGGCACAATCTCGGCCATTACGCGTTCTTTATGCGTAAACTCATAACGAGGATGAATAGCAGAAAGCTTAACTGAAATGCCAGGGCTTTTTATTGGGCCACGGCCATTTGCCGCTTTACCAATAGCATGAATCGCGTTCATGTAGCTGTCAAAGTAACGCTGCGCATCTTTCATGGTGCGCGCGCCTTCGCCTAGCATGTCGTATGAATATACATAACCTTTTTGTTCTTTATCGGCAGCACGTACTATTGCTTCGTCAATGGTACGACCCATAACGAATTGCTTACCCATAATTTTCATCGCAAAGTTTACTGATTTACGAATAACCGGCTCGCCTAAACGACCTATGGTTTTTTTAAGCATACCAAATTGCTGTTCTTTGGTTTTATCTGTGTAGTTAACCATTTTACCGGTTACTAATAGACCCCAAGACGATGCGTTAACAAATAACGAATCGCTGCTGCCTAAATGAGAGCTCCAGTCGCCCTTTGCTAATTTGTCACGAATTAATGTGTCTTGAGTTGCTTTGTCTGGTACGCGAAGCAGAGCTTCGGCTAAGCACATTAATACTACGCCTTCTTCACTAGAGAGTGAAAACTCATTTAATAGTGCATCAACACCGCTTTGACCATCTTGGTCTTTACGAATATTTAAAACAATTTGGCGAGCTCTTTCCCAGGCACGACTTCGTGCTTTAACACCTACTTCAGCAAGTGGTAAAATATGATCGATAACCGCATTTTCGTCGATGCGGTAGAAGTCACGGATTTTTTGTCGAATTGGACAAGTCGTTGTCAAATCGCTATTGAATAACATAAGCAACCCTCAGGAGTGTTAAAACTTAAGGTAAAATTAATTACCACTAAATATTCGTTGGTGTAAGGCGTGCATTCTAATTAAAATTCAGCAGAATATGCTGGTTAAATTTGGCGTTTTACGCTAATTTACAGGGCATATTTTCTACTTATCCGTATAAAGTTCTGTTATGACGAGTCCAAATAGATTACGCCTGCTTGATCGTATCGATTTAGCTATTTTAGACGTTCTGCAACAGAACGGCAGAATTTCAAATGTTAACCTCGCAAAGCAGGTTAATTTAAGCCCCAGCCCTTGTCTTGATCGTGTAAAGCGTTTAGAGCAAGAAGGCTATATTGAAGGCTATGTTGCCAAGCTTAGCGAAGCCAAGCTTAATCAAAGCTTAGTTGCACATGTACAAGTGTCGCTGGTGACTTCAAATACCGCGGTATTTAAAGTGTTTAGAGAACACATTTTAAAAATTAGGCAAGTAGTGGAGTGCGACATGGTTGCTGGTGGCTACGACTACTTGCTGAAGATCAGGGTATCAAACATGGACGAGTACAGGCAAGTGCTTGGCGACTTAGTTGATATACCTGGAGTGGGAACGCATCACACCTACATGGTAATTGAAAAAATAAAACAAGATCCGGGTCTGCGCCTAGATTTGTAATATAAATTGCAGGCATAAAAAAAGCATCAAATGATGCTTTTTTTATGCGACTAATTAAGTTGTCGTGTTATGCCCAGCCTTGGTAGCGCTTACGGCGAGACAACACAATCGTTAATATAATACCTAAAAACAATCCTAAAAATGCAATAGCACCGCCATAAGTAAGTAATTGGCGTTTTTCTTTAGAGCTAGTAGCTTGCTTTAAAGCGCGCTCTTGCTCAAGTGTAGTTTTTAATTGAGTTATTTGTGTAAACAATTGTTTGTTTTGGTTTGTTAACTGCACGTTTTGCTCTTGCAACTGCGGTAATTCAACTTGTGCTTGGCGCAGTTCATTTTGTATTGAGCTCATTTCATCACTTAACGTTTGGTACTGCTTATGTAAGCCAGCTGTTTGTGTGATGTATTTAGCTTCAACCCAACCTTCACGATCTTTATCATCCTTAACTTTTAAAAAACCGTTTTCTTCACTCGATAATAAGGTCAGTTGTGTGCCTGCATCAATAGAGCCGAGTAAACGATAGTTTTTGCTCGCACCAGAGCGCATAAACGTATAAAGATTGTCAATTATATAAGCTGTTTTTGCATTGGTGGGGGTTGCTGTTTGAGCTTCTTCTGCTTGGCTCGCAAATGTTGAGGCTGTTAAAAACAGCCATAATAAACAGTGTTTTAGCATTTATTTACCTTGTTAATCTAACCGTGTCCGTTTAGAACGTGATTTTATATTTCACATAAGTATAGCGATAATATGGATTAAATAGCGCAATAGCAAGGTTGATATTGTAACCGGTGTTATTTTATTAGCGGCCCATTTTGACTAAAATATTTGCAATATGGGGCGGCTTTGTTTATTTTGACCACTTATTAATTTTAAGGGTAATCCGCATAACTAATGGATACTGAGATAGAACTAAAATTTTTGGTATCAGATGCCGTCATTCCACTGATCCCCTCATTAATTACACAATTTGCAAAAACAGTTACTAATAAGCCATCTCGAAGTTTACAAAATGCTTATTATGATACGCCAAGCCGTGAGCTTAGAGCCCTTGATATTGGCTATAGAACGCGTTGTGCTGATAATAAATGTGAGCAAACAATTAAACTCGCCGGTGAGGTTGTTGGGGGCTTACATCAACGCCCTGAATTTAACTTACCAATAGAGTCTAATCGTCCAGATTTAATGGCATTTGACCCATCTATTTGGCCTCATGGCATGCAAGCCAATGTTATTGCAGAAAATATACATCCGATTTTTAGTACCAACTTTATTCGCCGTACTTGGTTAATTGAGACTCAAAACGGTGCAAAAATTGAAGTAGTGCTTGATAAAGGTGAAATTGCCGCAGCGGGTAAAGTTGAGGTGATCAGCGAGCTTGAAATTGAACTTGTTGAGGGCAGCCGTAATGAATTATTTGCGCTAGCCGATAAATTAGTAAGCCAAAACTGTATTCGCTTAGGTTTGTATTCAAAGGCCGCAAGAGGGTATCGCCTTGCTGACGACACGCCACTGCAACCAAGTAAGTCTATTGGGTTTGTTAAACTCAAAGGGCAAGTAACCCAAGAGCAAGCATTAATAGAGGCTATGGGTTTTGGTATTCGTTTTGTGCAAAAGCACGAACAATGTTATTTCGATAAGCCAAGTTTAAAAACATTAAAGCGAGTAACCGACGGTATAAGCTTAATTCGTCATAACTTTTGGTTGTTTGACGACATTGTTAGCAAAGAAAGTACTGAGCATTTACGCAACGAATTAAAGTGGTTACTCAGCGAGTTAGCGTGGGTTGAAAATGCAATTCAATTAAAAACCTATACTTCTAAACGCCACGCTTTTTATAAAAAAATAAACAACGCACCGGCATTAACACAAGTTATTAATGACCTAAAAGAGCTACAGCCTAGCATTGACGACATTTATGCGCTGTTTCATAGTGCACGCTATAATCGTTTAATACTGTCGTTAACAACCTGGTTAATAGACAAACAATGGCGCAAGTTTTGGGATCAAAAGCAATTACAAAACGCTGACCAATCGGTAGCCAGCATTGCTAACCGTTTGTTTGATAAAGATTGGCGAAATTTGCATAAGCTGTTACCTAAAGAACAAACTTTAACCGCGAATGATTACCTTAATATACGCACACAATTAGAGAACAGTTTACTAAGTGGTAATTGTTTAGGTGCGTTATTTGATAAAGAAGAGCGCTTAGAGTTTAGACTCCCTTGGCTTGATATTTCTCATGGTATGTACGAGCTTAGTACCCTTGACTATTTAAAGCAGCTTTGCGGTGGTCAAGAAGATGAAAAGCTAGCTAAAATTCAAACATGGCTAGCACAAAAAACAGAATACTTGGTAAGTGCAATGGAGCAAAGTAGATTGGCTTCGTTCGATATAAAGCCTTATTGGCTTTAGATTTACAGAATATGATTAAATAAAAAAGGCTCATTACGAGTAATGCCAGTCAGTTAAGCTGACTGGTATTTTTATTTTTGTTAGATGGGTATTTTGATGGTTTGGGTTTTAACCA
>NZ_JADYXG010000019.1:0-78215 GCF_015864415.1 Pseudoalteromonas sp. SCQQ13
GTAATTCGGGCAATGCTATTTTTGCTTGCGTAAAAATTTAAGACAAACGACGTAGGTTGGGTAGAGCGTAGCGAAACGCAACGAATACCCACCGCCTAATAAACCCGCATTATATATTTGAAAACGTAGGTCGGATAAGCGAAGCGCCATCCGACACAGCAAAATATCTTGCCAATTATTATCAACATTTAGCGTTGTCGTACGATTGGAGATCAGTCGTTAATTAATCGTGATGTCTGAAGTCAAGATTTGACCCCTTTGTCTCACCTGACCCCTTTGTCTCACCTTTGTCTCAGGCAGCATTTTTCACATGGCCCTTGCTGAACGGTGGCAATTTGTGCGGGTATTTTATCTAATGACATAGTATTAACTTATCAATGGCTTTATCTTATAGTATAAAAATTCTACTCTACCGGCAGTAACACAGCTGGCGAAAAACAGTTGCCGCTAAAATAAAAAGCAGGAAAACTATGAAAACACTGTTAATTGTTGCCCATGCGCCCTCTAAAAATACCCAGTTAATGGTTAATGCTGTTTTGACAGGGGCACAGCATCCTGATATTGAGCAAGTACAAGCCCGCTGGGTATCACCATTAAACGCCACACCTGAAGATGTATTTGCTTGCGATGCGATAATTATGGGCACGACAGAAAACCTCGGTTATATGAGTGGCGCATTGAAAGATTTTTTTGACCGTTGTTATTACCCTTGCCTAGATGTAAAACAGGGTTTGCCTTGTGCATTATTTGTTCGTGCTGGTAACGATGGTACTGGTACTTGCCGAGCAGTTGAATCAATTTGTAGTGGCTTGCGTTGGCACTGGGCTCATCCACCATTAGTGTGCCGTGGCGACTGGCAACCAGCGTTTCTTGAGCAATGCGAAGCGTTAGGTATGACCATAGCAGCTGGGCTTGATGTGGGGATTTATTAACGAACCAAAACACAGGGTAAGCCGCGTGGTCTACCCGGGCTGAGTATACTTACCCGGGCCAATATGCTAAGGTTTATATTAAAATAATTGTAGGAGAAACAAAATGTTAGCAGAATCAGAATATACGATGAATAACTTGTTTGCGCAATTAGGATTAGACAGTTCGGATGACGCCATTAATGAGTTTATCGAAAAAAATCAATTAGCAGCAGGCGAATCATTAAAAGAATCTAAAATTTGGAATGATAGCCAACGCACGTTTCTCCAAGAGGAATGGGATAAAAACAGCATGTGGACTCAAGTCATCGATGATTTAAATTTACTTTTGTCAAACGTCGCTGAGTAAATAAATTTGCAGTAATTATCAGATAATAGATATGTCGATCTTGGGCGTAGCGAATGTAGAACAAAAACCATAGAAAGCCGTAGGGGTCAAATCTTGACTTCAGACATTATCATCATTGAGCGTTTGATAGTCGCTGTGAGTTTACCTTTCGATGAAAAGTATAATTTAATCAACACCCACAAAAAAGCGTTGCCCTTGAGCAACGCTTTTTTATGTCTAATTTCTAACAGCGAGTAACTTACTCTGCCGCTAACTTATTCTGCTGCGAGATAATCCAACACTACCTGATGGTGATCTTTGGTTTTAAACTTATCGAACAGGTGTTTAATTTTGCCGTCTTGACCGATTAAAAATGTCAGGCGGTGAATACCATCGTATTCTTTACCCATAAATTTTTTGTAGCCCCAAATTCCAAATGCATCTGCAATGGCATGATCTTCATCTGAGAGTAAATCGAAGTTAAGTTCTTTTTTAGTTTCGAAGTTTTTAAGGCGTTTAATTGGATCTGGGCTTATGCCTACTACGCGGGTGTTAAATTTTGCCAGCTCTGCTTGCTGGTCGCGTAGGTTTTCGGCTTGTACGGTACAGCCAGGTGTTGACGCCTTAGGGTAAAAATAAACCAGTACTTGTTGCTGTTTTAACAACTCGCTTAAGGTGATTGTTTCGTCGTTTTGGTTTTGTAAGCTAAAAGCGGGGGCGTTGTCGCCGGCTTGTAATGGGCTGATTTTGTTCATGCTTGCTCCTTAATTTAACGAATACGTCTAAATATATAGTCTACGTTGAGAAGGTGAGAAAGTTTTTCAAAACTAATTTTAAATTGGTCTACATCTACTTCAACAGGAATATTAAACTCTAGTTCACAGCGCATTCTCATTACTGCTTCTTCGTCATCATAAGTGTCTGACTTTAGTGAGCAAATAATAATATTGTTGTCTGCAAAAAAGCGCGTAACTTTACTCAAAGTGCCGGGTGTGTCGGTGCCTGTGTACTCTAGTGTGTA
The DNA here is from genome assembly GCF_015864415.1 of Pseudoalteromonas sp. SCQQ13. Lineage (NCBI taxonomy): Bacteria > Pseudomonadati > Pseudomonadota > Gammaproteobacteria > Alteromonadales > Pseudoalteromonadaceae > Pseudoalteromonas > Pseudoalteromonas sp. SCQQ13. The sequence continues at coordinate 2,279 of NZ_JADYXG010000019.1, forward strand.
ACCGGCGCGAAACGCTCCTTGGTTATGACTTGCTGTGCGCTTCATCATAGTGAGCAAACCCAGTTCCATCGCTTTGGTAGGCAGGGTGTGTTCTATGCGGCTAATGGCCGACATGTCACCGCTAAGTAGCATGATAAATGTAAATTCGTTACCTAAAATAGCAATGCGGCTATCTATTATATTACAGTGGCAATCGCTTACTAGCTGAGTTAACTCACTAACTATGCCAGACCTGTCTTCGCCAATAGCTGTTAAAACAATTTGATGATTTGAGTGTGCAGTCATGGGTTTAAATACCTAAGTTACTTGAATTACAACAGCGCAGTTGGCAACACAAAAAGTAAACACATAAAGTTGCGTGGCGGCGAAGTTTAACACAAAAACGTGTTTAAACTACACAGGCTGCTAATTTAGCAGTTTAAAAGTACAGTGTTTCTTGTTTTTACAAGCATGGGAAAGTACCATAGCCCAAATGTGTCTATTTGTTGCTTACTTTTGTTAACAGAGGTGAGTATTAAGCAACCAGGCAACCTAATTATAACTGTAAAGTTAATATTGATTTTACACTGAACCAAATCGGCATTACCCACTCATATACTTGTTAAAACAATTAAAGGGTATGCTAAGGAGAAATATCTGTGCAGTATTGGATCCCAAAAGCACTAACAGTAAGTGTATTGGTAAGTTTATCAGGATGTAGTGTATTTACTAATGATGCACATGACGAGCGTAATTATCGCGCTCATGAAGCAGTAAAAGTGCCTGCATCGTTATCACAACCCGCTCAAGATCCAACATATAAAATGGATGTAGGCCAATATAGTAATAATCCAGATGCTACAAATTACCGTCCGCCTGCTCAAGTACTTACAGTAGCAAAGGGTAGTTGGGTTGAAGAAACAGATAAAAACGCCCGTGTTTATTTTGATAAAAACGATGGTATTGATGACCTAGATGAGTTTATTTGGGAGTCTATTAATGCGGTTTTAGCCGACAATAACACGCAAGCGACTAAAGCAGACAAGCTACTAGGCATTATAGAAACAGATTGGTACGCTATTATTAAGCCAGAAGAAAGCTGGTTATGGAATAGCGACGAAAGTGTTGATTTAGAACGCTTTAAATTTACAATTGAAGAAAAGTCGCATCAGCGTACGGCTTCATTAAGTGCTGAACTTATTGACTTTAAAGGTGATGAGCCTTTAAGTGATTTATTTAAGCAACAGTTAGAAGTGCGTGCACTTAACCAAGTTATTAGCGAGTTTGATTATCGTTATCGTCAACTTGAAGTTGATATGCGCAAACGCCAAGGTATTATTTCTTTAGAAATGGGCTTTGATAACAAAGGTAATGCAGCACTTGTAACTGAGCAGTCGTATGAAGCTGTATTTGACCGTTTTTCAGGGTTTTTAGAGCGCTTGTCGTTCACTATTGTTGAAATTAACCCAGATACAGGCTTAATTACGGCAGATTATAAAAAACCAGAGTCAAGTGTATGGGATTCTATTTGGGGTGACGAAGTAACCCAATTACCTATTGATGAAGGTCAATATCAAATATTAGTAAGTAAAACCAAACAAGGCGGCACTAGTCTGACCTGGATGGATGAACAAGGCGATACGCTTGAGCCAGGTACTATGAATGGTTTACAGCAAGCATTAGTGGCTGCACTCATTCAGCGCGGTATTAATATTTAATAATAATAAGTTTTTACCACAAAAAGAGCACTTTGCTCTTTTTGTGGTTTTTATAGGTTAAAAATATGTCTCAGTTACCCACTTCGTCGCAATATAATATGCGCACTTGGCTTACCTTTTTAGTTCCTTCGCTAATTGGTTTGTTTTTATTTATGACACCAATCCCTATTGCTGATGGTATGACCATTCCCATTGCATTAATGGCTAAAGCAATTAAAGAGGGAATTAGCTCTGTTATGATTGAGCTGCTTACATTCATTATTTGTGTAACGGGTGTGCTTTCGCTATTAGCTAAAGTTGTTAAGCCTAGCTTTATTAAAAAGTCTTTTATACTAAAACACTTATTTGATGTTAACTGGCTTTGGCTAGGTATTCGCTTACTGGGTATGCTGTTTATTGTTTTGACCTTTATTAGTCAAACCGGCGCAGACGTGAGCTCGGCGCTTCCTGCGTTTTTATTACCGGTATTTAATGCTATTACCTCGGCAGATACGGGCGGCTTGGTTTTAAACGATTTATTGCCTATTTTGTTTTCGGTATTTGTTTTAGCGGGTTTATTACTGCCGCTGTTATTAAATTTTGGTTTGTTAGAGCTAGTGGGCACCTTGTTTACTAAACTTATGCGTCCGTTATTTGGTGTGCCGGGGCGCAGTGCTGTTGACTGTGCGGCGTCGTGGTTAGGTGATGGCAGCGTAGGTATTTTAATGACTGCGCGTCAGTACGAAGAAAAACATTACACTGAGCGTGAAGCGGCCATAATTGGTACTACGTTTTCGGCAGTTTCGATTACCTTTAGCTTAGTGGTTATTGAACAAGTGGGCTTAGAGAGTCACTTTGCACCGTTTTATTTAACTGTGTGTTTAGCCGGTGTGGTTGCTGCGATTATTGTGCCGCGCTTACCGCCGTTACGCTTCAAAAAAGATAGCTTTATAGATGGCAGTAAACGCGATGAGCATGCTGAGTCTGTACCAAGTGGTAAAACCTTGTTTGGGCATTCTTTAGATGTTGCGTTAGCTAAAGCGCATAGATCGCCAGGGTTTAAAGGCACGTTAAAAGAAGGCTTACACAATGCATTTGATATGGTGTTTGCTGTATTACCTGTCGTAATGGCGGTAGGTACATTTGCGTTAATTATTGCCACATATACCCCTGTTTTTCAGTATTTAGGTATGCCGTTTATTCCATTTTTAGAGCTGCTACGAATACCAGAAGCTGAGCTTGCTTCACAAACGATTATGGTTGGTTTTGCTGATATGTTTATTCCTTCAATATTAGCAGCGGGCACAATTGAAAGCGACGTAACCCGTTTTATTATTGCGGCAATGAGTGTAACGCAACTTATTTATATGTCGGAAGTGGGTGCACTTTTACTAGGCAGTAAAATACCGGTTAATATTTTTGAATTGTTTATTATTTTTATTCTTAGAACCTTAATCACTTTACCAGTTATTGCCTTAATGGCGCACTGGTTAGTTGGTTAGTTGGTTAGTTGGTTATAAAGATTAAGCAGTAAAAAGCCCTGATATTCAGGGCTTTTTTGTATCTGTAGAGTTAGTTTTATCGGGCTTTGTTTTTTTAAAGGGTAAATTTGCCGAGTGCTTTAGCAGTGCAAGATTACCAATAATAATAGCAAATACAATGATAACAATAACAACCATGTGCCAAGTTTGCATAGCAACGTCCGTTAATTATAAGCAAAGTATAAGTGTGAGCGTTTTAGTTTAAAACAGCAATAAAGTGACTTAAAAAATGGTGCTAATGCTGTATTTAAAAGCGTTTTGCTACCGATAGAGTTAAAAAATTTAGCCCGGGGTTGGGATCTTTAAAGCCCGCATTAGAGTAATGAATAATTCTTAGCGCCACGTTGGTTTCGCCAAAATCAGCAACTAAGCCAATTCTGTCTTCAAACTGATAGTGAGTGCTAATGTTTTTACCCGCAAAAGAGGTTTCATCAACCAATGAAATACCAATACCCGCTTCTACATATATGGGGGTATTGTTAATGCTAAATGCTGGGAACAACAGCACAGGCGACATGGCAAGCACTACATTAGACTGTGTTTTATCGCCATGGTTATATTGCCAAAGGTTTACACTGGTTTCGAAATAAAAGCGCGTATCGCCAAGTAAAGACTGCAACCCTGTAGGATAATATTGATGGGCTAGTTTAAAGCCATTTACGCCACCTTCTCCCTTGAGCAGATCAATTGCGTAACCGTGCTGCGATTGTGCGAATGCGTGTTGACTCGTGAATAATAAAACAAATATAAATAATGATAAAAATGACGTTTTCATAGGTGTCAGTGCTGTGCCTGAGTTAAATAGTGACTAAATAGTAAGGGCGCAACATGGGTGTTTTCAATGGGACAAAAATACGCTTGTATATAGGGTGTTAACCGAGGTTGATTAACTAATTGAATTTATTTACTTTGTTTTATTGGTGCTAAATGGGCATTAATAAGTTGCTTATTTAAGTCTATTTAAAGGTGTAATTATCGCGTAAATTAGCGTCATCTTAATCACACAGACAATAATTTATTATGAAGTTTTTAAAACTGTTTCTCGTTGTAGCTGTATTCTTTAGCGGCTCACTTTTTGCTCAAACGCAACAATCTCCACAACAACTCCTTAAAAGCGTAGCCGATACTTTATTTGCCGATATAGCCCAAGTTAATGCCAAAGGCGATGCAAGTAAAGAAGACATGTTTAACATTGTTGAGCAGCGCTTAATGCCGCATATTGATATAAAATTTGTAGCATTTAAATTATTAGGTAAACATATAAAGGGCATTGAGCGCGAGCAAGCAGTTAATTTTATTGATGCAGTAGAGCATTATTTAACAGGCACTTATGCCGGTGCTTTAATGAAGTACACTGGTCAAAAAGTAGTTTTTGAGCAAGATAACGCTTTGAGCGACTCACAGTACGCTACGGTTAAAACCCAGATAATACAAGCAAATGCGCCTACTATAGATTTACATTTTAAATTGCGCTTAGGGAAAGATGAACAATGGAAAGTATACGACATAGTTGCAGAAGGCATTTCATTGCTCAGCGCCAAGCAAAAAGAAATTATACAACGTATTTCTGATGTAGGTATAGAGAGCGTTATTAGCGAATTAAGAAACAACTAATAGTAGATTATGTGACCCTGATTAAGTCCAGCTCCAACCAAATAAGCAGCCAACTAGTTATGTAGTTGGCTGCTTTTTTATTTTATAAGTATTGCGTTACTTTGCGCTAGCGTGGCGATCAAGGTGTGCTAGAATATCGGCTCGTCGATTAAGCGTGGTGTCAGCTAAAAGCTGCTATAACTGACCACTGTCCCAAGCTACACTGGAGTTGTGTTGTTTTAATGGAAAATGTACTGATTTGGCCAAAGGAATACCCATTACTTATCAAAGGACTTGTAGAACAAAATGGTGCCTTTATTTTAGATGCTTTAGAAGCTTGGCCTGCCTGTCGTTCTACCCATGAAGATGATGGAGTATGTACTACTGTTTTACCGCCCATATTTTATTTAGCGTGGTTTACTCCGCTGGAGCCTTTTGAAGAGTGTTATTTTCAACATATTTGCGAGTATGACGAAAGTGCACAAACGTATATAAGCGCGGTAAAAGAACATTATTTTGATAACGAATATACCCCCGAAAGCTTAGTACTTATGCTTTGCCAACGGCTCGAAAAATACGCGAATGTATCGGCGCAAAATGAGATTGATACACCGCAGTCGTTATTTAGTTTATTTTTTGCTAAACGCTATTTTACTCTAATTGAGCATGCGTTAAATAATCGCAGTAAATTATCGGCGGTTGACACGCTAGCTCTGTGGCAAGAAGTTGATTTTAGAGAGCGTTTGAGTGCTTATATTCCAGGTTCAATTGCCGATCTTGAGCATTTAACTGAACTGGCAAGTGAAAAAGTGGCTAAAGGCAAAGACTACTTTACTTTACTCACTCAAGTATCGCCGGATGTAGATTCTGTGGTACTACTTGAAAAAGCTTTGCTTGCTCATTTAAATAAAAAAACCGCTAAGCAAATGATGGCCATGCGCTTTATTGAGCAAGGCGCAACAGGTACGCTTGCCGATGAGCACAATAAAACGGCCTTTATGTGGGCTGCTGAAAAAGGCTACGTAAATGTAGTTGAAACCCTGCTGAGCCAACAAGATAAAAAAGCAGTTGATGATAAGGGGAATACTGCCTTGCATTATGCTGTGCTCTCTAAAAACGAATCGCTTATGGTATTGCTGCTAAAGGCGGGGTATGACTTTAGAGTGCGTAATAACGAAGGGCTTAGCTGTTATCGCTTAGCAGTGAGCATAAAAGCGAGTAACTTAGTAAAGTGCCTTGAGCGCGACTTTGGTATTAAAGAGTTGTCGCCTGAAGGGCAGTTTGATCGCATTAAAAAAGTGCATGCGCTGCATGCTCTGGTTACTTTATTATTGCCGGTGCAATTGTTTTTCTTTTTTGATGAAACAATAACCATAAAAAGCGAATTAACATTAACTCTAACTATGATTGCGGCGGTGTGTTTCTTTTTTGCGGCTACTTTAAAGCGCTGCGCGCTGTACCCGCACATTAAACACCCGTGGGGATTATTTGTATTAAGAGGCTTTTCTTTAGTTAGCCTAGTAGGGCAGTTAGGTTTAGCCGCTATTGTAACCCTTGCCGCATTAAGTTCTTTAGTTTGAATATTTACAAGTTTATCTTTCGAGGTTAAATTTGCAGCAATGTGTTTGGCCGTTAGGCAAGGCAGAGCCTATGTAGTGTGGCTGTTCCCCATAAATAGGCGATAACGATGCATAAATAAAAAACGCGCTAATTAGCGCGTTTTTTGTGTTTAAATTATAATTTAATCTGTTTTTTCGTGCTCGTGCGCTGCTTTTTCTTCGGCGAGATCGTCTTTCAATTTACGAATTTTTAAGCCAAGTTCTTGCCCACGATGCCTAGCATAGTAGGTACAGCCAATAAACATAGCAGAGGCAAATAGTAGCTCTAACAATACCCATACCAGCTCATCTTGCGCTACCCAAAGCAATGTAAGGCCATGAATAAAGTAAAGCATAACAATAAAGTTTGCCCATGCATACGTATACGCTTTGTCTTGAATTATGCCTTTAAGAGGAAATAATAATGGCAGTATGTACACGGCAAAAATAAAGCCATTGCTGTGGCCTTCTCTCGGTGCAAATACAAACATCCATAAAGGCATTAAAATTAATAAACCGACATAACCAAAAATCGCGGTACGTTGAAATTTAACAGTAATTGGCTTTTTAGCTGGAATTTCAGCTGTTTTCATTGAAGTTTTCCCGCAATTTGAGTGAGGCGTTTGCCAACACTTTGGCATATTTTAATTTCGTCTTTACTTAATTCAGTACTATTACTACTACCAGCAACATGTGTTGCACCATAGGGCGTGCCACCGGTTTGTGTTGCCAGCAATTCGGGTACATCGTAAGGTACACCGAGTAACATCATGCCATGGTGCAGTAACGGTAGCGATAAGTTCAGTAATGTGGCTTCGTTGCCGCCATGCATACTGCTTGACGACGAAAAAACACAGGCTGGCTTGTCAATTAATTGCCCTTTTAACCATAATTCGCTGGTGGTTTCCCAAAACATTTTTGCTTGAGAGGCCATCATACCAAAGCGAGTAGGTGTGCCAAAGGCAAGGCCATCACAGTTTATTAAATCGTCTTTAGTGATAATAATGTCGTGTGGGTTTTTAGCAACAAAAGTGCGCAGCAAAGCGCTGGCCCCTTGTTGCTCTATAGACTCGGCAATTTCATGGGCCATAGCTTCAACTGAGCCATGGCTTGAATGGTAAAGTACCACTATGGTCGTGCTCATTATAAAACGCTTAATACGTTTTCTGGTGGGCGACCAACAGCAGCTTTATCATTGTTAACCACAATAGGGCGCTCAATTAGTTTTGGATTTTGTACCATAGCATTAATAAGTGCAGCTTCACTGGTTTCATCTTTTAAGTTTAGCGTTTTGTAAATGTCTTCTTTGGTGCGCATTAACTCGCGTGCAGATGTAAAACCCAGCTGCTTAACTAATGTAGTTAGCTGCTCGCTACTTAAAGGCGTATTTAAGTATTCAACTATACTTGGCTCAATAGCTTTGCTTTGTAATAAAGCTAGGGTCTCGCGCGATTTAGAGCAGCGCGGATTATGATAAATAGTTACAGACATAAAATGCTTCCAATAAATGAGTTGCGGCCATTTTAGGCCAAGCGCTTGTAGACTTAAAGCCTAGCAAGCTCTTTTTGTAAAAGTCGGTATTGTGTAAGTAGCGCTTTTAACCTTTGTTGTTTAACTAGCTCGTTTGGCTCAATAAAGTTGAGTGCTTTTTGTATTTCGTCGGCAGCTTTTAAATAAGCGCCGTATTGCGATAATACATCGGCATTGGCTTCGTGATAGGCGGCGAGTTTTTCTTGCTTTTTATAGGCGTCGGTTAATAGTTGCTTACCTAAGCTGTGATCTGGTTTTTCTAGTAAAAAGCTTTTTAAGATGTTTTCGGCAAGCTCGTATTGCTTTGCTTCTAGGGCTGCGTTGGCATAGTTTAGCGTAATTACCTGATTGTTAGGGCGGTAATTGTTTAATTCTGCTAAATAGGTAACGGCTTCAGCGGCCTTTTTTTGCGCTATTAATAAATCGGTATAGGTATCTATATAAAATAAGTTTTTAGGATCGCTTTTTAGTAGTTCATCTAAAATAGGCTGCGCTTCATCAAGCTTTTTTTGATCCAGCAAACTAATGCCTAAGCCATATTTTAGGGCGGCATTATTGTAGCTATTTTCGCGAATTAATTTTCTAAACAGCGATTCTGCTGCTTCTGGTTTATTGTCGTATCTTGCCAGCACGCGACTCTTTGCTAAGTTAAACTCAAGGCTCGGGTTTACTTGGCGTTTAGGGTATTGCTGCGCACGCAATCTTACATCAGACACACGGCTCTCAGGAAGCGGGTGAGTAAGTAAAAACGCAGGTGGCTTATATTTATAACGAATTTGCGCAGCGAGTTTAGTTAAAAATTCACTTGATGCACGCGGATCAAAGCCTGCATTATTAAGCGTTTGCATACCAATACGGTCGGCTTCTTGCTCTGCTGAGCGGCTATGCGTTAGTTGGCTAAATGCCGATTGTGTTTGGCTTGCTGAAATAATAGCAATACCAGCATCGGGCACGACGACAGCGGCTAAAATACCGGCAATCATTCCGGCTATAGTCATTGCGCTGTTGTCTTGTTGCTGCTGTAGGCGCCGTGCTAAATGGCGCTGGGTAACGTGGGCAATTTCATGGCCAAGTACCGATGCAAATTGACTTTCATCATCAGCTTGCGCAATTAATCCTGTGTGTACGCCAACATGGCCGCCATAAAATGCAAAGGCGTTTATTTCAGAGTTATTTAACCAAAAAAATGAAAACGGAAACCGCACATCATTGGCGCTAGCCACAAGTTTACGGCCCACTGTGGTTAAGTACTCATCAAGCACAGGGTCGTTAATTATTGGCGACGAGCCTCTAATTTGCATCATCATTACTTCGCCAATCGCTTGTTCTTTTTCGAGCGGCAGCACTTGTAAGGCTGAGGTACCTAAATCTGGCAATTTAAAGTTTGTTTGCGCCTTTAAAGGCTCACTTACTAATAGGCTAAATGTAAGCGCGGCACTACATAAAGTGATAAAGGCTGATTTTAGCTGCATTTTATTCCCTGTTAATTGGTTCACCAAGAGCAATTTTGGCAATGTTTATTTCGTCACTGCATGCACGGCTGTCTTTTTCACATAATTGATAAAGCGCTTTTATTGTGACCCCATCTAGCTTTACTACGTTCAATTGTATTTGTAAAAAAGTAATAATTTTATGCACTACCTTGTGTGCGTGTAAAATAATAGCTTTATCGGCTTTGTCTCCACGTTCAAAATAAAAGCCAATAAATGTATGTAATTGATTTATTCTAATTAAGCACTTCATGGAAAGTGGATCCCATACTTTAAATTCCATAAAACGATTATTTTTAACGTATTGATCAATAATAACATCTTTAGCGTACGGTTGAGCCCAAAGCTCAAAACCACGCTCGGTAAATACTTGATGCAGTGCAATGCGTGGCTTTTTATTACATTGAATTTCGCCTAGCTCGGTTTCGTAGCCGTCAAGTAGATCAAGGTTCCAATTACGTTTGTCTAAAAGGCTTTTTACTGCATTATCAAACCCATGTTCTAAAATACCTTCAGCTTCGCTGACCGATGAGGCAACAAGGTGATAAAAAGGTGGTAATTCGCCCCAATTTATTTGTTTTTTATACCAATTAATCTCTTTGAGTGTTGGATTACTGGGTAATTGCGCTTTATTATGCGTGCCAGGCATTAACCTATCCTTACTGCTAATTATGCCCTAAGGATAAACTATTGCCGAGGTTGTTTTAAGGAAAAGTTATGCATGTTCACACTTAATACATTTTTAGGTGGTGACTATGGGACTTATTATTGATGTGAACTCAAGGTGAAACGAGTATGCTAGAGCAAAATTTATCAGCTTATAAATGCCCACAGCAGTTTATTCAATTTAAACTTGGGCTGCGTAAAGCCGTGTCGTTACAACAAAGTATTACTTTTAGTTTTAATAATGCAGAAAATATAAACGACATTGAACGATTTTTACAAAAGCATGCATATTGTTATACCTTAAATAAGCGCCAAGGAATGTTATTAGTGGAGCCATTACGTGTTTGAATATATAAAAGCGTGGTACGAAAAAAAGTTTTCTGATCCTCATTCAGTTACTTTATTATTTTTATTATTGGCGTTAGTAGCCTTATTATATTTTATTGGATCTTTGATAGTGCCGGTATTAGTGGCACTTATTATTGCCTATTTACTCGATTGGCCGGTACTGCACTTAGAGCGTTTTGGGTTAAGGCGTTTTACCGCTACAGTAATTGTTATGCTTATATTTACAGGTATTATGCTGACACTTATTTTAGTTATTGGCCCTGTGCTGTGGCAGCAAACCAGTAATTTATTTCAAGAAACACCGCATATGGTAGAGCAAGGAAAATCGTTTTTATTGGCCTTGCCTGCGCAGTACCCTAGTTTAATTACTGCAGAACAAGTACAAACAATTGTATTAACAGTAGAGACTAAAGTAATTGAATTTGGTCAAGTAGTGCTGTCGGTGTCGCTCACGTCTTTAAAAGATGCGGTTGCGTGGTTAATTTACTTAATTTTAGTGCCCTTGTTAGTGTTTTTTATGCTTAAAGACAAACTAGAGCTTAGCCACAGTATTGCTAAACTTATTCCGCAACAACGACGCTTAATAATGCAGGTGTGGAATGAAATGAATCAGCAAATAATGAACTACATTCGCGGTAAAGTGTTTGAAATACTGATTGTTGGCTCGGTGTCGTTTATTGCCTTTACGGTACTTGATTTACGCTATGCTGCGTTATTGGGAGTATTAGTGGGCTTTTCGGTGTTGATCCCTTTTGTGGGTGCGGCATTGGTAACCATTCCGGTGGCGGCAGTGGCGTTGTTTCAGTTTGGAATTGAAACCCAATTTTGGACCATTTTAATTATTTACGGTATTATTCAAGCGCTTGATGGCAATGTACTAGTGCCTTTATTGTTCTCTGAAGCGGTTGATTTAAATCCGGTATTTATTATTGTAGCGGTATTGTTTTTTGGAGGCTTGTGGGGTTTTTGGGGCGTATTTTTTGCCATTCCACTGGCGTCATTAGTCAAAGCGCTGATCAATGCGTGGTCATCTACTCAAGAAGAAATCATTAAAGAGCTGAGCTAAAAGTTAACACCGCTTTAAGTATAAAAAAGCATAGAAAACGCATCTTTAAAACTAATTGATTATTATCTATTACAGCCAAAACTATGTAATATTGGTATAAGATATATTTATTAGTAATAAGGTGCGTTTTTTAATGTCTGAGTATTTATTACCCGATGAGCCAGTAAAACAAGTTTACCTTGATGCAAATGCAACCACCCCTGTGTTGCCATGCATAGTTGATGTGGTGTGCCATGCAATGCAAACCTGTTTTGGTAATCCTTCTAGCCCACACATAACGGGTATTCAAGCCAAGCACTTATTGGAGCAAACTCGACAAAAAGCACGCGCGGTAATTGGCGCTAATAATGGTGATATTTTATTTACCTCTGGGGCAACCGAAGGTATTCAAACGGCTGTAGTGTCTACGCTGATAAATGCTAAAACCCATAATAAAAAAAATCCGGTGTTACTTTATGGCGCAACAGAGCACAAAGCAGTACCAAACACCCTAAAACATTGGAATCAAGTGCTAGAGATTAACGCTCAAGTACTTGCTATTCCGGTTGATAGTAACGGTATTTTAGACTTAGATTTTATTGCTCAGCATATTGATGATGCGCTGATGATTTGCACTATGGCGGTTAATAATGAAACCGGTGTATACCAAGATCTAGCGGCAATAGAGCAGGTTATTCGTAATCGCAATAGCAGCGTGTCTTGGATGGTCGATTGCGTTCAAGCATTAGGTAAGCAGCAGCTTATGTTGAGCGAAACAACAATAGATTACGCACCGTTTTCGGGCCATAAACTCTACGCTCCCAAAGGCATTGGCTTATTATATATTCGTCAAGGCAGTGCTTATACGGCATTTATAGCCGGTGGCGGGCAAGAAAGTGGTATGCGCTCAGGTACTGAAAATCTCCCTGGTATTGCAGGACTTAATAAGTTATTTAGTTTGTTATTAGATAAAACCGATGGCACGTTTAAATCAAGTGCTGTGCTTGCGCAATATCGCAGCCAATTACACAATGCAATAAGCGATACATTTGGTGCCATTACCTTTAACCATGATTTTGCATACTCAGTGCCCACCACGCTTAATTTTGCGGTTAACGACTTAACCAGTAAAGAAGTTATTGATTTATTTGATGCTGCCGGCATACGCGTGAGCGGCGGCTCTGCGTGTAGTACTGGTGCTTCACAAAGTTTTGTACTAGATGCAATGGGTGCAAGCCAGTGGCAAAGTGAAAACGCCATACGTTTATCGTTTGGACCTGCCGCCACGCAACAAGATATTGACCATGCCTGTGAGCGAATTCGCGCCCTTAAACAAGTATTACAAGCAAATTGCCTGGTAGTATCTGACAGCGCTACACCTACGCAGGAATTATGTGCACTAGGCTTAACCCAATTTAGGCACCAAGGCGCGTGCAGCTGGTTATATGTTAATAGCAACAACCAGGCGGTGATCATCGACCCTATTATAGAGTTAATACCGCGCTTTGAAAAAATAGCCAATACGCAAAATTTAACCATAGCCGCTATTTTAGACACCCATGCTCACCAAGAGCGTAATAGTGCAATTACCCTATTACGCAGTGTGTTAGCAGCACGTTTAGTAGCAGGAGAGGTTGATCAATTGGGTTGGCCAGTTAACCAAACGGTGATTAATTTAAATGGGCAACGCCTAGAAAAACTTGCCACACCTGGGCATAGCCAAGACAGTGTGAGTTACTTATTAAAAGAAGCCTCGGGTGAGGTTCGCTATTGTTTTTGTGGTGATCTCATTTTACCAGCGGGGCTGGGTAATACTCATTTGCTTGGTGGTAGTGCAGAGCAAATGGCTGACTCGTTAATATTATTAGCGCAGCAGTTAACCCCAGAGGCGGTTATTTGCTCAGGACACGATTACCAACAGTGTTTTGCTATGAACTGGGCGGTGCAACAACAGCAAACTCCTTTATTGAGCGCATTATTATCTAAGCAAATAACGAAAGATGAATTTGCTGCTAAAAAGCAGCAGCACGATGAGCAAAAACAAACAGATAATAACAACCAGCTTTGTGGTTATGTAAATGCGCAACCAGATACAAATACACAGCAATTGAGTTATTCACAGGCAAAAGAAATGCTCAGCCACGGCAATGTATATTTAATTGATACGCGCGAACCCTATGAGCATGGCGCTAATAATATTTCATCACTGTTAAATGTTGCTACAGCTAAAACCTTAAATATTCCGCTTAGCCGTATGGCAAACGCAATAGTAGAGCAGCAGCTAGATAAAAATAATCAATATATTTTAGTGTGCCGCAGTGGTAACCGCTCAAAGTTGGCAGCAGCTAATTTAATTGAGCTAGGTTATACCTCGGTTTATAATTTAAATGGCGGTTTGGCACTGGGAAGTTAAAATTAGTTAGCAAATAAATATAATTAAGGCCGGCATTTGTCGGCCTTTTTATTTATTTGCCAAATTAAGCTAACTGAGTCGCCTCTGAATGGGTTGTTAAATTAATATATTAATTTTATGATACCGGTGTCAAAAGCAAAAAATTACGTTATCATTCACAGCATAAAATATAAAAACAGCTCATTTTTAACTTTGCTATATATGTTAATTAACTAAGTTTTATATAATAAATACATTTAAATCAATAGATTAATATTTTAGGGGATGTTTACATGACTAACCGTTCGCAATTAGCAAGTTGGCAAGCGCTTGAAAAAAGTGCAACCAAGATGAAACAAAGCCATCTTAGGGATTTATTTGCTAAAGATGACGCGCGTTTTTCTCAATTTTCTACGCAAATCCCTGGATTATTATTTGATTACTCAAAACAACGTATTGATAAAGATGTTTTTACGCAGTTAATTGCATTAGCTAAAGAGTGTGACATTAGCGCTTGGCGTGAAAAAATGTTTAACGGTGAAAAAATTAATATCACCGAAAACCGAGCAGTGTTACACACAGCATTACGTAACCGCGCTCATACGCCACTTATTGTTGATGGTGAAAATGTAACTGAGTTGGTTGATAACGAACTTGCTAAAATTAAACTGTTTGTTGAAAAAGTACGCAGTGGTAAGTGGTTAGGCTACAGTGGTAAGCCAGTAAAAGATGTAGTAAGTATAGGTGTAGGTGGTTCAAACCTTGGCCCGCAAATGGCAACCGAAGCATTAAAAGCATTAAGTGACGATACCTTAAATGTACATTATGTGTCGAATGCTGACGGGGTACAAATTGCCTCGGTATTAAAAAATATTGATGCTGAAACAACCTTGTTTGTTATTGCATCAAAAACGTTTACCACGTCAGAGACAATGACCAACGCTAAAACAGCGGTTGATTGGTTTTTACAAACAGCTAAAGATAACGCCGCTATTGCTAAGCATTTTGTTGCGGTGAGCACTAATTTAGAAAAAACAGCCGAGTTTGGCATTAGTAACGACAACGTATTTACGATGTGGGATTGGGTTGGTGGTCGCTTTTCATTATGGAGCGCTATTGGTTTACCGATTGCATTATATGCAGGATATGACGCTTTTGAAGCAATTTTAGAGGGTGCGTACGAAGTTGATGAGCACTTTAAAAACGCACCACTAGAGCAAAATATTCCGCTTATTATGGCATTATTAAGTGTGTGGAATACCAGCTTTTTAGGTTATACCTCGCAAGCTATTTTACCTTATGACCAAGCGCTGCACATGTTGCCTGCGTACTTACAACAAGGTGAAATGGAAAGTAACGGCAAGCATGTTAACTTTGCGGGTGAAACTGTGCCTTATACAACAGTGCCAATTATTTGGGGTATGACCGGGATTAACGGGCAACACGCATTTTACCAATGTTTGCATCAAGGTAATGTTATTGTACCGGCTGATTTTATTGCCTCAATTAAGCCGCAAGTAAACGTTGATAAACATCACGATATTTTATTATCGAACTTTTTTGCGCAAACAGAAGCACTAATGAATGGCGTAGATGAGCAAGAGATCACCGCAGATTTAACCGCTAAGGGTAAATCTCAGGCACAAATAGATGAGTTACTAAAGCACAAAATTCATCAAGGCAACCGCCCAACTACCTCTATGTTACTAGATAGCGTAGACGCTAAAACGGTAGGGCGCTTAATTGCGTTGTATGAGCATAAGATTTTTTGCCAAGGCATTATTTTAGAAATTTGCTCATTTGATCAATGGGGTGTTGAGCTAGGTAAAGGATTAGCATCAAAAATAGAAGCCGAGTTAGTTGATGAGCGCGTTAAATATGCTCATGATAGTTCAACTAATGGTTTAATGGCGTATTATAAGCAACATCGTACGCAGTAAAAATTTAGCTTAGTAACATAAGCAACCAAATACCTTTGAACGGGTAGCGCTGGTGTACTTAGGGACTGTATTTTTGTGAGAGGAATTACAGTTCCCTAAGGCCCATTTTTAAGCGCAGATGATAAAATTAAAAATAAATAGCCAGCAGTGTGGTTAAATAAAAAACATCATCATCACAGCATAACAAAGCAGGTTTTTGTGCAAACATATTTATAAAAACCGACATCATTCAAGCAATAAACCGCTATATCTGATTACCTAACGGGTAGTGCCAGGTAGCACAAACGTAGAGAGTAACTATGCTTAATCCTTTTGATATTATAATTTTTGGGGGCGGTGGTGACCTTGCGTTACGCAAATTACTACCTGCAATGTATCGAGCATATCAAGAAGGTAATTTACCTGAAGGCTCACGTATTTTGCCAACGGTACGCGAAGAAACCCAACGTGCTGAGTACATAGAAACAGCACACAAAGCCTTAAAAGAGTTTTTAGCAAAGGATGAGTTTAATGCTAAAGATTGGAAAGCCTTTGCTACTTTTTTAGTACCTGTTGTTAGCAATGTAACAGCCCCTGACGATAACTGGGATGTGCTAAAAGGTATTTTAGATGAGCACGACAGCACTAAATCTCGCGTATTTTATTTATCACTACCACCTGCTGTGTACGGCACTTGCTGTGAAATATTATCTGTTAAAAACTTAATAACGCCTACTTCACGTGTAGTGGTTGAAAAGCCTATTGGTTATTGTGGTGAATCTGCTGAGGCTATCAATGGAAAAATCGCAGAGTATTTTAGCGAAGAGCAAATTTTCCGAATTGATCATTACTTAGGTAAAGAAACTGTTCAAAACTTAATGGCACTGCGTTTTTCAAACTCGTTGTTTGAAAACATGTGGGATGCTAAATCAATCGATAATATTCAAATTAGCATTTCAGAAACTGTGGGCCTTGAAACCCGTGCAGGCTTTTACGACAAAGCCGGTGCGCTGCGTGATATGGTTCAAAACCACTTGTTACAACTGTTATGTTTAGTAGCAATGGAATCACCCCATAAACTTAATGCCAATAGTATTCGCAACGAAAAGCTCAAAGTATTAGAAGCGCTGCGTCCACTTATTGGCAGCGACGTAGATAAAAATATTATTCGTGGCCAATATGTACCAGGTGATCTAAACGGTAAAATTGTACCAGGTTACTTAGAAGAGCTTAATGAAGGTTCAAGTAAAACCGAAACCTTTGTAGGTATTCGAGCGCATATTGATAACTGGCGTTGGGCAGGTGTGCCATTTTATTTGCGCACTGGTAAACGCATGGCTAAACGCTGTGCTGAAATTGTAGTGCAATATAAAAAAGTATCACACAATGTATACGAAGACAGCGTAGGCGAAATAGAGCCAAACCGCTTGGTGATTCGCCTACAACCAGAGGAAACTATTCAGCTAACATTGATGTCTAAACGCTTAGATAACCTTGAAATGCAGCTTGAGCCAGTAACGATGAATATTGAGCTTTCACAAGCCTATAGCAATGGTTTTCACTCAGATGCCTACAAGCGCTTAATGCTAGATGCAGCCGCTAATAATCCTTCGTTATTTATCCATCGTGATGAAGTACGCCAAGCATGGAAGTGGATTGATCCAATCATCGACCGCTGGCAAGAAAAAGGCAAACCGGCGCTTTATCGTGCAGGTAGCTGGGGCCCAGAAGATGCTGACGAATTATTAGCAGAGAACAACCATGTATGGTTTAACACCGGTGATAAGGGAGCATAATGGCAACAATAATTGAAAAATTTTTTGATAGTAAAGAGGCGCTTACAGCGGAGCTGTCAGCAACACTTGAACAATCATTACGTGATGGCATAAGCAATGATGGCCGTGCAGTATTAATGGTATCGGGCGGTTCATCCCCTGCTGCTGCGTATAAGCATTTATCAACCTTTGATTTAAATTGGCAACATGTTGATGTTGCTATGGTTGACGAGCGTTGGGTAGATGCGAGCCACGAAAAAAGTAACGAAGCATTTATTAACAGCACGTTATTACAAAACTATGGTGCTGCGGCTAACTTTGTCACGATGAAAAATAGCGCCGAAACAGCGCAGCAAGGCACTGCAGTGTGTGAAGCTGCTTATGCTGCGTTAAAACGCCCGTATGATGTGACTATTTTAGGTATGGGGCCAGATGGTCATACTGCGTCATTATTCCCACATGCAGAGGGTTTAGAAATAGGCCTAAACTCGGATCAACTGGTGTGTGCAATTAATGCCATTGAAAGTGATGTAACTGGCAGTATAACTGAGCGTATGACACTTACATTAAACGCGATAGCGCAATCTAAAGTGGTTAAGCTACTTATTAGCGGTGATGAAAAACTCGCTGTGTATAAGCAAGCCAAAGCGGGCGGAGATGTAAACGACATGCCACTGCGCGCAGTGCTAAATCACCCAAGTATTAATATTGAGGTTTATTGGGCGCCGTAATTTAAAATGAGTGCGAATGAACAAATAAAAAGGCAGCTATAACTAGCTGCCTTTTTATTTGTGCAATTATCATCCAAAATAACGTGGTTAGTAACGTGATTTTGTTAAAACAGGTTAACATTAAAAACAAGCCTGTATGTTAAATAGCCTTGCTGTGTGTGCTTTTTAAGCAGATTTAACCCTTGTTATGTGTACGTTTTTTGGCAAGGTGCAGATTTATTTAAATTTTATTTTATCAAAACGGTTGTCATAAAAGTTTCCCTTCCTTTTTTTGCTCAAAAGCATTAGCCTAAAGGTATTAACAAAGAAACATACAAATTAAAAATAAACGGAGCAGTAACATGGCGGAGCAACAAGTACAGCCTTTACACAACGAAAAACATGCCAATACTAAAATTAAAAACGGCATCAATGTAGAATTTATGAAAACGCAACATTTAGTGCCAGTAGTTGCACATGAATTTGCGCGTATAGCGAATGAATTTCCAATGTCTTTCGTTAAAAATAACGAAACAGGCACTTTTCAAGCAGTTGCTATGTTTGGCCTTGAGCCAGGCGAAAACTTGTTTGTTGAAGGCGATAAGTGGACGGCAGCATTTGCACCAATGGCTACGACGCGCTACCCACTAGGTTTAGTAAAACACCCAGATCAAGATCAATACGGTATTGTTATTGACGAAGCGAGCCCATTAGTTGGCGAAGAAGAAGGTAATGCGTTGTTTGAAAACGGCGAAGAAACTGACTACTTAAAGCGTCGTAAAGAAGCATTAGTATCGTTTATTGAGTTTTCTCAGATCACAGATGCTTTTACTAAGTTTTTAGCCGATAAAGAGCTTTTAGTAGCGCAAACGCTAACAGTTGATATTAAAGGCGAGAAAAAAGACATTAACGGTATTTACCTTATCGATGAGAAAAAACTTAATGAATTAAGTGATGCTGACTTTTTAGAGCTACGTAAACGTGGTTATTTAGCACCAATTTATTCTTTTTTAACGTCTACGCATCAAGTAGCACGTTTAGCTCGTTTAAAAGCGCAACAAGCGTAATTATTTAAACCAGCAAAAAAAGCGCCTTTGGGCGCTTTTTTTATGTGTTTAAACTTACTTTACTTGATAAATAGTTAGCGACCATCCACATTGGTTTCACTGAAGTTTATAAGAGCTCATTATGAAAAAATCACTTTTAATGGCGCTTATCGCCACTAGTTTTATTAGCGTAAGCAATAACGCCTTAAGCGCAGAAGTACCTTTTGCTATTGCCATTCATGGCGGTGCGGGCACGATTGAAAAAAGTAAATTTACGCCAAAAGAAGAGCAAGCTTATCGTGCTAAATTAACCCAAGCGGTAGAGGCCGGTTATAAAGTACTTGAGCAAGGCGGCGAAAGCTTAGATGCCATAACGGCAGCGATTCAAGTGATGGAGCAGTCTACTTATTTTAATGCAGGGCGTGGCGCGGTTTATACTTACGATGGCAGCCATGAGCTCGATGCATCAATTATGGATGGTCGTAATCGTCAGGCGGGCGCAGTTGCAGGTGTTAAGCATGTAGAGAGCCCAATTAATTTAGCACGTTTGGTTATGGATAATTCAGTACACGTCATGCTCAGTGGGCAAGGCGCTGAAGAATTTGCTAAAGAGCAAGGTATTCCCTTAATCGAAAATAACTTATTTGATACCGAGCACCGCTATAAAGCATTATTAAAAGCAAAGCAAAAATTAGATAAAGCCAAAGCCACCAGTAAAGATTATCAAGCGGCGCATAAAGCCTTGCCAAATAACTATAAAATGGGCACGGTTGGTGCGGTAGCACTGGATAAAAATGGCAATTTAGCAGCTGGTACATCAACCGGCGGTATGACCGCCAAACGCTATGGCCGTATTGGTGATGCGCCGGTAATTGGTGCAGGAACGTTTGCGGAAAATGAATCGTGTGCGGTATCGGCTACCGGCCATGGTGAGTATTTTATTCGTTACAATGTAGCCAGCGATATTTGTGCGCGCGTTAAATACCAAGGTAAAACCATAACGCAAGCAGGGGACGAAGTGATTAATGGGGTACTTGCACCAATAGGCGGTACGGGCGGTGTTATTATAGTGGATACTAAAGGTAATATTAGTTTGCCGTTTAATACCTCAGGTATGTACAGAGCCAGTAAATCAAATACCCAAGCCACTTATGTAGGCATTTTTAAAGGCGAATAAGCGCTTTATTTGTTTGGCTGGTGGCTTATATAACAAACTACTAAGCGTTATGCACTTTGTAGGATTAACCCCAGCCATTTAATTTGCTACAATTGCGGCTCTTTTACTAATTTTATAAGGTATGCGGGTGGTAAACCTAGGTCAGTTGTTTGGCGAGCTAAAGACGTGCTTGAAAAAAGATCAATTCATTTTTAAAAAACGCTTACATGGCGTAAAAAAAATAACCGATGAGAATAAGCATGCCAACGCGCTTGAAAAAATAGCGGCCGACATTACCCGTAGCCAAGCACTGCGCGCGCAACGTTTAGCGGCTCTGCCTAAAGTAACTTACCCAGAGCAATTACCGGTGAGTCAAAAAAAGGATGTGATTAAAAACGCCATTGCTAATAACCAAGTGGTTATTATTGCAGGTGAAACCGGTTCAGGTAAAACCACGCAAATTCCTAAAATGTGTTTAGAGCTAGGGCGTGGGGTTGATGGCTTAATTGGCCACACCCAACCAAGGCGACTAGCAGCACGAACGGTGGCTAATCGTATTGCAGAAGAAATGCAGTGTGAACTTGGCCAACAAGTTGGTTTTAAAATACGCTTTAGTGATCAGGTCTCGAATAATACCTATATTAAACTAATGACCGACGGGATTTTACTTGCCGAAATTCAACAAGATCGATTTTTAAATCAATACGACACCATTATTATTGATGAAGCGCACGAACGTAGCTTAAACATTGACTTTATTTTAGGTTATTTAAAAAATTTACTCCCTAAGCGCCCCGATTTAAAAATAATAATTACCTCAGCAACGATCGATCCAGAGCGTTTTTCAAAGCACTTTGATGATGCGCCAATTATAGAAGTATCAGGGCGAACCTTCCCGGTTGATGTACGTTACAACCCAGTTACTGAGATAAATAAAGAGGATATGGAAGCCGAAGGCGACCAACTGCAAGGTATTTTTGATGCTGTAGATGAACTGTGTGCAGAAGGCCCTGGCGACATTTTAATATTTTTAAATGGTGAGCGTGAAATACGCGATACCGCCGATGCTCTCAGTAAACGTAATTTAAAACACACTGATATATTACCGCTTTATTCGCGACTATCAAACGCCGAGCAAAACCGTATATTTGCACCGCACTCGCGCCGCCATATTATTTTATCGACCAACGTGGCCGAAACATCGTTAACCGTACCGGGGATTCGTTATGTAATTGATCCGGGTACGGCGCGTATTAGCCGTTATAGTTACCGCACCAAGGTACAGCGCCTGCCTATAGAGCCAATATCGCAAGCCAGTGCAAATCAGCGAATGGGACGTTGTGGCCGCGTAGAAGCGGGTATTTGTATTCGTTTATACGCTGAGGATGACTTTTTATCACGCCCAGAGTTTACCGATCCTGAAATACTACGTACTAACTTAGCTTCGGTTATTTTACAAATGCTAGCGCTGGGTTTAGGCGACATGGCGCAGTTTCCGTTTGTGCAAGCCCCAGATAGTCGTAATATTAGCGATGGTTTAACCTTGCTTGAGGAACTCCAAGCAGTACATCCCACTAAACGTAACGACAAAACAGCGCTTACCCAGTCAGGCCGAGAATTAAGCCGTTTACCGGTCGATCCGCGTTTAGCTAAAATGGTGTTAACCGCACATAAGCTCGGTGCGCTACGTGAAGTAATTATTATAGTGGCGGCACTGTCTATTCAAGACCCCCGTGAGCGCCCGCAAGAAAAACGTGCTGCGGCAAACGAAAAACACGGCCGTTTTGATGATCCTGATTCAGACTTTATTGCATTTTTAAACTTGTGGAATTATTTAGAAGAGCAACAAAGCGAACTGACTAATAGCCAGTTTAGAAAACTCTGCCAAAAAGACTTCCTCGCTTATATGCGCCTTCGTGAGTGGCAAGATATTGTTTATCAAATAAGTACCGTATGCAACGAAATGGGTATGAAAGCCACATCGAATGCTGCCGACGGTGAGCAAGTTCACAAAGCATTACTGAGCGGTATGCTTAGCCATATTGGCTTTAAAGATGAAAAACAAATTTATAAAGGCGCGCGTAATAGCCAGTTTCATATTTTTCCGGGGTCGGGGTTATTTAAAAAGAGCCCAAAATGGCTAATGTCGGCAGAGCTGGTAGAAACCAGTAAATTATATGCCCGCACTAACGCCAAAATAGACATTAACTGGGTTGAGCCACTGGCGCAGCATTTGGTTAAGCGCAGTTATACAGAGCCACATTGGGAGAAAAAACCCGGTGCGGTAATCGCCTTTGAGCAACAAACCTTATATGGCCTGCTAATCGTCAATAAGCGCCGCTGCGTGTATAGCAATATTGATCCTAAAGTGAGCCGTGAGCTGTTTATTCGCACCGCATTAGTTGAGCAAGAACTGGGTTTAAACGAAAGCTTTTTAGAGTTTAACCGCGAGCTGATTGAAGATATTCAAGTGCTTGAAAACAAGTCACGCAGGCGCGATATTTTAGTTGATGAGCAAACTTTATTTGAGTTTTACGATAAAAAAATTCCAAAAGAAATTAATAATCGTGCAGCATTTTTAAAATGGTATAAAACGCAAAAACAACAAAATAAACACTATTTGCAAATGAGCCGCGATGACTTAATGCAGCATGGTGCAAGCAGTATTACCGAGTTTGACTACCCAGATACTTGGCAGCAAGATAATTTAATTTTACCTTTAGCGTATCATTTCGATCCCGGTCAAGCGGTTGATGGTGTGGCGGTACAAATACCGGTTGCGCTATTAAACCAAGTGCAAGAAAGCGGCTTTGACTGGCATATACCTGCGTTTCGACATGAGTTAATAAGTGGTTTAATTAAATCATTGCCTAAGTCACTGCGCCGTAATTTTGTACCTGCGCCTAACTATGCCGATGCTGTTTTGGCGGCTATTGAGCCATTGCAGGGGAGTTTAATTGACGCACTTAGTAATCGACTATTAAAAATGACAGGGGTGCGAGTTGACCCTGATGCCTGGGATTTAAGTGCCTTGGCAGCGCATTTACGTTTGCAGTTTGAAGTACGTGGCGATAACGATAAGTTACTCGCGCGTGGCCTAGATTTAGCCAAACTTAAAGCGCAGCTACAAGGCGAAGTAACGCAAACATTATCCAAAGTAGCCGATAAAGGCATAGAAAAAGCAGACTTAACGCAGTGGGATTTTGGCGAGCTACCTAATTCATATGTAAAAAAACAAGGCCAATACGAAATTAAAGCGTATCCGGCGCTGGTGGATAAAAAATCAACTGCTGCTATTGAGCTTTTCGATAACGAAGTAAAAGCACAGGTTGCCCATCAACAAGGGCTGCGCCGATTAGTATTATTAAATGTGCCTTCACCAATAAAGTATTTGCAGCAAAACTTACCAAATAAGGCTAAGCTTGGATTGTATTTTAATCCTTTTGGTAAAATAGCCGATTTAATTGATGACTGCATTGCCGCCGGTGTTGATAGCTTATTATTAAAGTACGGTGACATTCGCACCAGCGACGCGTTTGAAAATGTAAAAGAGCATATACGTGGTGAGCTTGGTGACGCTGTAGTTGAAATTGCCACGCAAGTAGAGCAAGTGTTAAGTATAGCCCATGCCTTACATAAAAAAATGAAAGGACGGGTAGATTTAACCATGATCACTGCGCATGGAGATATTAAATCGCAATTAGAGTCTCTTGTTTTTAAAGGCTTTGTAAGCCAACATGGGGCAACTAAGCTAAGTGACTTAATCCGTTATTTAAAAGCGATTCAAAAACGTTTAGAAAAGTTACCCATAGATCCAAATCGCGATAGATTATGTGTACTTGAGCTTGATAAAGTGGCTCAAGAGTATAAAAAGCAAGCAAACAAAACCCCTAAAGGGATGCCAATTCCAAAAGAGGTAGAAGCTATCTTTTGGATGCAGCAAGAGCTGAGAGTGTCTTTATTTGCACAGACCTTGGGTACTCCGTATCCAATTTCGGCGAAACGTGTGTTAAATGCAATAAAAGAAATAGAGTAAAAGGTGTATCTACTATTAAGCTTAAGTACTTAATAGTAGAACTTATTTTTTGTTTTGAGAAGGAAACGACATAGCCATGTCCTCATCAATAGAACATAAAGTACAACAACTACTAGTGGTAGATGACGAGTATTTTAATTATGAAATACTCAAAGCAGCACTTAGCGCAAAGTTTGATGTTAATTATGCCGATTCTGGAACAAGCTGTTTAGCCTCTGCTATTGCTAATCCGCCCGATATTATTTTACTTGATGTATGTATGCCAGGGCTGGATGGTTACGATACGTGTAGAATGCTTAAACATACACCTGAGACAAAAAACATCCCTATTGTTATGGTGTCAGGGCTGGAGTCACCGCTTGAAAAGCAAGCTGGGTTTGACGCGGGCTGTGATGCTTATGTGGTTAAGCCGTTTTCTGTACCACTGTTGTTAGAGCAAATTAATAAAATAGTATAGGAAAAATTATGTTTACAGATGATAAGCGAAATTTTCGACGTATGCAGATCAATACACTAGCAAAGCTAACCACAATAGAGCCGATTGCTGGCTTAAATTATAATGCAGAATGTGTAGATTTGAGTGCAACTGGGTTGTTGTTGCATTTAGATGAGTTACTTGAGCCAAACACTATTTTATTGGTACATATAGACTCAACTCATCCGAGTATTGCGCCTTTAGACGCAACGGCTAAGGTGATACGCGCCAGCAAAGAAGATGACGGTACAATAACTGCCGGACTTGAGATAATACAGTTTAATTAGCTTAGGTAGCGTGGTTATTGCCCATATAAATAGGTAATAACTACGTATAAATACTAGGGTCTGTTGACCTTTGCGGATTGAAATTTGTTCAAACTAGGGGCGATTTAATCACGGCGCGAGGTTTGTAACCTAGTGGGCTAAGTAAAAACCGAGCAACAAAGAGTCAATCGCCCCTAGGCAGAACCCTTCGGGCAGTGCCTGTTTGGCATTGATGCTACGTTATCGCCTATTTATGGGGAATAACCACACCACATAGGCTCTGCCTTGCCTAAATACCAAACACACTGCTGCAAATTCAACCTTGAAAGATCAACAGACCCTAATCAAGCCTAGGCGTTAGTAAACCTTACAAATTAAGCCTTTTAAGTAAAAACCTTCAGGGTAACTACCCGCAATAGGGTGATCGGCGGCTTGGTTTAAACGCTCCATAATAAGTAAGTCTTTACCAGCATCAAGGGCTGCATCAGCCACCACTTTTTGAAACAAGTTTTGCTCCATTAAGCCCGAACACGAGAAGGTTAATAAGGTGCCACCTGGTTTTAATATTTGCATAGCAATCATGTTTATGTCTTTATAGCCACGACACGCACCAGTAAGTTGTGCTTTGTTGTCGGCAAACTTTGGCGGATCCATTACTATAGTGTCAAACAATACACCGTCTTCGCGGTATTGACGCAGTAACTTAAATACATCTTGTTTGACAAAATCAACCTTATCTAAATCAAGGTTGTTATGCTCAACATTGCGCTTAGCTGTATCGAGGGCTGGCTGCGATACATCCACATTAGTTACGTGTTTACAGCCGCCACGTAGGGCATACAACGAAAATGTACCCGTGTAGCTAAAGCAGTTTAATACGGTTTTGTCTTTAGAAAAGCGTTCAAGTGCAGCGCGGCTATCGCGTTGATCTAAATAAAAGCCGGTTTTATGGCCATCAATAATATCAACTTCAATTTTAAAGCCATTTTCTGCAATGAGTACTGGGGCAGTTGGTTCATTGCCCCATAATGCCCCTTTAATTGGCTCAAGGCCTTCTTTGGTACGCACTTCTACGTCTGAGCGCTCGTAAATGCTCATACCAGGGAATATAGCCATTAACGCGCCAACAATTTCACCTTTATGACGCTCAGCACCCGCGCTAAGTAATTGACACACTAATACGTTGTCAAACTTATCTATGGTAACGCCGGGTAAAAAATCTGATTCTGCGGCGCAGAGTCTAAAGCCAGTTAAACCACCTTCTTCAATTACTTGGCTACGGGCTTCTAGTGCACGACGTAGGCGGCGTTCAAAAAAGTGTTGATCAATAACTTCTTTTTCGTCAAAGCTCCAAACACGGGCACGAATTTGTGAATGTGGGCTATAAGCTGCTGTTGCTAAAAATTTACCTTCACTGTCGTGAATAGTAACTGTGTCACCTAGGCCTGGTTTACCTTTAATTTTTTTGATGGCTTTGGAAAATAACCAAGGGTGTTTTCTTTTTAATGATTTATCGCGGCCAGCTTGCAGGTAAACGGCAGATGTCATAAAGCTTCTCAGTAGTAATAAATAAGCGCTGTATTTTAGTCAAGGCAAGGGCAACATACAATGAATGTTTTGCATGGAGCCCATAAATCGCGGTAAAGTATGGCTAATTCAATATGTTAATTAGGTATTTGGAACACGTTGTGACAGACATAATGTTAAGCCCTGAGCTGCAGCAGCTCAATTTACAGTGCAGAGCCTTTATTACCACACTAATTCATGCCGATGTGGCGCATGATATAACCCATATTGAACGCGTAGTTCGGGTTGCTATTAAATTGTGCGATGCAGAGCAAGCTAATATGAAGGTAGTGCTCCCGGCTGCATGGTTACACGACTGTGTAGCCGTGGCCAAAAACCATCCAGATAGGGCTAAAGCCTCTACTATGGCCGCCGATAAAGCGATTGCTTTTTTAGCTTCTATTAATTACGACGCGCAATTATTTACTCAAATTCATCATGCAATAGCGGCGCATAGCTTTAGCGCCAATATTAAAGTGAACTCAGTAGAAGCACAAATAGTGCAAGACGCAGACAGAATGGATGCACTAGGCGCGATTGGTATAAGCCGCTGCATGAAAGTAGGTGGCTCAATAAGTCGATTACTATATAACCCGGATGACCCATTTTGCCTACAACGCGAAGCAGATGATAAAAAATACACGCTTGATCATTTTTTTATTAAGTTATTACACATAGCTCAAAGCATGAATACTCCCTCGGCTAAGGCCGAAGCACTAAGACGTACTGAGTATATGCATGACTTTTTAGAGCAACTAAAGTCTGAAATAGGAGAGCAGCGTGAGTATACCTAAGCTAGCTGGGATTGATCATTGTCATTTAAATGTGGATGATTTAGCGCAAGCGGTTAAATGGTATGAGCGTGTTTTAGGCTTTAGTGTGGTTGAAGCGCTCGCCTTTTGGAATGAAGATGGCAAAGGGCCATTAACCCTTGAAGATGCAAATGCTACCACGCGTTTAGCGTTATTTACTGCACAGGGACGTAGTAAAGGCATTGCTTTTTTAGCCACTGGGGAGCAATTTATTGCATGGCTTGAGCATTTTGAACACCTAAATATTAAAACAGTATTAGCTGATCACGGCGTTACGTTTTCAATTTATTTTAAAGATAACAGCGGAAATAGCCATGAAATTACCTCTCATGACTATACGCAGATTAAAACTGTGTATCCGCAGGTATTATTAGGCTCGCATACAGCCAAAAAGAGCTAAATTAAAATCGCTCCTGATGAGCATTTTTTATGGCAATAATATCGTCAATTTTGCCAATAAATAGCTCAACCAATTGCGGGTCGAAGTGTTTACCGGCTTGTTGTTGCATATGTTCTATAGTTTGCTCTATGCTCCAAGGCTCTTTATAGGGGCGTTTTGAGGTAAGTGCATCAAATACATCGGCAATGGCAACAATACGGCCTTCCAGCGATATGGCTTCTCCTTTTAGGCCATTGGGGTAGCCAGTACCATCCCACTTTTCATGATGTTCAATTGCCAGCACATGCGCCAGTTGTAATAGTGGCGATGATGAATTTGCTAAAATTTGTGCACCAATTAAAGCGTGCTCTTTCATGTGGGTAAACTCATCGGCAGTTAACTTTCCGGGTTTTAGCAAAATGGCATCCGGAATACCTATTTTACCTACATCGTGCATAGGGGCTGCTTGGCGTAATAATTCGGCGTGTTGCTCATCCATACCCAGCGCCAATGCAAGTACTTTGCTGTATTGACTCATACGTATAATATGCTCACCGGTATCGGTGTCTTTATATTCTGCAGCACGACCTAAACGCTGTACTAAATCGACATGAGCTTGTTTTAGCTGCTCAGCTTGCACTAACGACAGGTGAGTTTTAACACGTGCCCGTACAATAGCAGGGCTAATGGGTTTGGTTATATAGTCTACAGCGCCTAGTTCAAAACCTTTAAATTCATCACTTTCATCACTTAGTGCAGTAACAAAAATAATAGGGATATGCGATGTTGCAGGGTTAGCTTTAACAATTTGGCATACTTCAAAGCCATTCATATCAGGCATCATAATATCGAGTAAAATTAGCTTTGGTAGTTCTTTTTCAAGTAATGCTATAGCGGCAGCGCCCGATTTAGCAAACGACATTCTATATTGATTACCAAGCACCTCGCGCATTACTTTTAAGTTTGCAGGCTCGTCGTCAACAATTAATATGCGGGGCTTATCTAGAATAAAATCCATTAATTAATTCTCCTTTAGGGTTAACTTTTTAAGTAAATTTGCTAATTTAACTTGCGCGTTATCAAAGTCGAATTCATCAAAGGCACTGGCTATTTCATCTATATCTACTTGTACTGATGCTATACATTTACGTTGTAACTGATCGAGAAGATCATCATTAAGTTCGGCATTTTGTGCATCAGCATAGAGTTCTTGGCAAATTTCTATTAGCTCAGCTGTTGATAACGGCTCAGCATTGTCGATAAGTTTGGCGGGCTCTTTACATATAGTGCTTGCTAATAATTGGCCGATAAGCGCCAATTCAGTTTTTATATCTGCCAAAACGCTGGTTAGCGCAGCTTCATCGTCTGCGTTCTCTAAACGCGTTAACAGTGTCATTAAGGTTAATAACCCTAAATTACCAGCCACGCCTTTTAAAGTGTGAATAAGCGTATAAACACTTTTAATATCGCTTAGTTGCAGCTTAAATAAGCTTATAAATTGCTTTTCGTTGGTATTAACAAATTTAGTAATTTCGGTAAGCTGTTTACATTTAGAGCCCCACAAAGCTAACCCTTTTTCAAAATCTATGTGCTTGGCATCGGGGTCGGTTTGCGCAATTAATGTTTCTTTTGCTAAGCCAAGTCCAAGCACCAGTGCTATTTCTTGATTCAGTTGGTTGATATCAACCGGCTTATTAGCAAACCCATTCATGCCTGCATTTTTAGCGGTTAGTTTATCTTGCTGTAACACGCTGGCTGTTAATGCAATAATAGGTGTAAATTTTATTTGTTTTAGTTGCTCCAATGCACGAATTTTAATGGTGGCCTCAATACCGTCACATTCAGGCATGTGAATGTCCATTAAAATGACATCAAAGTCTTGCTGATTAAACGCCTCAATGGCTTCTAAACCATTACTTGCAGTGGTTACTGTGTGTTGATCTCGCGAAAGTAATATAGAAAGTAGCTCTGTATTTTGTTCTATATCATCAACCACTAATATTCTAAGCGGAGGTAGTTCGGTATGTAGGCCTTCAAAATAATCTATTTTATTTTCATCACCAACAGTAAAAGGTAATGAGAAGTAAAAGCAGCTGCCTTTATCAACTTCACTCACTAAATCAATTGAGCCATGCATAAGCTCTACTAATTGTTTACTTATTGTTGTGCCTAAACCTGTGCCACCAAATCGACGTGTGGTCGTGCCATCGGCTTGCACAAAAGGCTGAAAAACCGCTTTAATACGATCTTTAGCAATACCAATGCCTGTATCTTGTACTTCAAAAAATAGGTGATTATTTTGTGTGGTACTTACGGTAACAGTAACAGCGCCTTGCTCAGTAAATTTAATAGCGTTACCAATAAGGTTTGTAAGTATTTGCCTAAGGCGGTCGGGATCACCGTAGTATGCGGTGCTAACTGATTTATTAATATTAAGCGTTAAATTAAGGTTTTTCTTTTTAGCTTCTAACCAAAAAGTTGAAATAATACTGTCGATAACGGGCTTTAAATTAAAATGCACAGGCTCAATGGTTAGCTTTCCTCGTTCTAACTTTGCAGAGTCGAGAATTTCATTAAGTAGGCGTAGCAAAGAGCGTGCTGCATTGTTAACCGTAACAAGGTGCTTTTGCTGCTCTTTACTTAGCGGTGTATCCATAAGCAGATCGCTAAAGCCAATAATTGCATTCATAGGGGTGCGTATTTCATGGCTCATATTTGCCATAAAAGATTGCTTAGCATTTGCAGCTTCTTCTGCTTGCAGTTTAGCGTGCTCTAATTTTGCTTCATACTCTTTGCGCTCAGTAATATCAACAAGTACACCATCAATCCACTGCGCAACATCGG
The DNA here is from genome assembly GCF_015864415.1 of Pseudoalteromonas sp. SCQQ13. Lineage (NCBI taxonomy): Bacteria > Pseudomonadati > Pseudomonadota > Gammaproteobacteria > Alteromonadales > Pseudoalteromonadaceae > Pseudoalteromonas > Pseudoalteromonas sp. SCQQ13. Next base: position 33,142 of record NZ_JADYXG010000019.1, read on the forward strand.
TATTATTAAAGTCAAAACTACCTTTCTCTAATACCCATACAGTTGCGCCGTTGCGATGGCGAATTCTATATTCAACAGAGTATTGACGCTTTTCGGTAACGGCATTAGTGAGCGTGGTAATAATTATTTGTTGATCAGACTTTAAAATCAGGTCTGTAAACTCAATGTGTTGCTCAATAAATTCATCTGGTGTATAGCCAGTTAAATCCAATATACTTGGGCTAACAAATAGCATGGTGTAGTTAGTATCGAATTTACATCTAAAGGCAACGCCTGGCATATTTTGCATTAATGAGCGATATTTTTGCTCATTTTCAACGACCGTTTTTTGTAGCGCTCGTTGCTGCGTTAAGTCAGTAATAAAGCCAACATACAAAGGAGGTTGCCCAGTTTGCGTCACTTGTCCAATACCAAGGCGCACAGGGATCAAATGGTTATCTTTATGTTTAGCAAAAGTATCGCGGTTTATGCCTATAATAGCGCTTAGATCAAGAGTCATATCACCAGATGATGACGCATTATTTAGAGCGTTATTATCATTTAAAAGAATCTGTACACTTTTACCTTGTAACTCATGTTCGTGCCAACCTAAAATCTTACTTGCTGCTTCATTAAAGCTTAAAATAATACCTTGATGATCAATAGTCACAATGCCATCTATTGCTGTTTCTAATATGGCGTTTAACCGCGACTCGTCGGCTGACTTTTCTTCAAGCAGCAGTTTATAGCGTACCATGCCATTAATTACAGCAACCACGCTGGTTATTGCAACAGTTGCAGTGGCAACCGCAATTGCAACAAATGTAAGCCCAGCAGACGCATTTTCGTCTGCGTAAATTAGTGGGGAAGTTGCTACAAAACGGGTTGCTGCCATACCCATATAATGCATACCAGTAACAGCAAAGCCTAATATAACGGCGCTGGTTGAACGAATTTGTAACTGTGATAACCGAGGGAAAATTCTTTCAAGGTTAAAGTGGCTATATAAAGCTATAAACGATAGGGCAACGGCCACTAAAATAGACAACCCAAACATAACTGGGTCATACCGTAGCATAGGCGCAAGCTCCATCGCTGCCATACCACTGTAATGCATAGTGCCAATACCCGAGCCTAATAATACTGAGCAAACAGCTAATACTTTAAAGTTACCATTACTTTTTACCAGTATAGATACAGCGTATTGGCACGCTAAAAATGCCGGTATAAAAGAGAGTAAGGTAATAGTTGGGTTATATTTAATGTTAGTACACAAAGAAAAAGCCAACATACCAATAAAATGCATGCTCCAAATACCCGCAGAAAAAACAGCTGCAGCGGTTACAGTAGCTAAACGTTGATAGCTTGGGAAAGTAGTTTTTTTAGCTAAATCAATGAGTTTTGTAGTAAAAAAAGCGGCAAATATCACTATTAAAACTGAAAGAGAAACCAAGAGAGGATCGTAAACCCCGTTTATAATTAAACTAGGATCTTGGTCAGTAATAAAGAAAGCTGATAACATGGCGGCTCTAAATAGGCATTTTAATCGTGTAGTTTAATAGAATTAATTAATTAATAAACCGTTAATTTTATGATTGCTTATTAAGCTATAAATAAACAACACGGCATTAACTAACCATTAGACGAAAAGTAGCCCCTAGCTAGTATAGTGTGAGAGATTAATTTGTTTGCCTACCAACTAAAAATAAGTACCCGACGAAAGACCGTTGCTATTAAAGTGCATAATCAAAATGTGACGGTATATGCCCCCCATCACGTACAAAAAAAAGTGCTCGATAACTGGTTATTAGAAAAAAAATCATGGGTTGAGGCGCAGCTGCAAAAACAGCTTACTTTGGTTGATACAAAACAGTATCCACTTAAGGACAAAAAGATCTGGGTTTTTTCAGAAGCAATTAATTTAACGTTTCAGCAAGGCAATACCTCTACAGTGGAGCGCCAACAAGATGGCCTGCTTATTACCGTTTCTGCTCGTGTTAAGCATCAGCAGCAAAAGTACCAATTACTTTTAGAGGCGTATTTAAAAGAGCAGTTAACCGCATACATTGAAATGCGACTTAATGACTTTTGCACGCTGATGCAAGAAGCGCTGCCTAACGATTTAAATATTGCAGTTTATAAACGCAAATGGGGAAGTTGTAATAGTAAAAGGGCGTTAACATTTAACTTATTATTGATTGGTGCACCGCATAGCATTATTGATTATGTAATAGTGCATGAGCTGGCGCATTTACGACATTTAAATCATAGCAAAGCATTTTGGCAGCGCGTAGCACAATTTTGTCCCGACTATAAAGCAAGTACGTTATGGCTAAAACAGCATGGTATGAGTTTACAATGGGTATTTTAATGTTTAACTAAGAAAAAACACGGAGATTACTAACAAGGAATGTAGTAACTATATAAGTAGAAAATAAGTAGAAAAGTGGTGGAGGGAGCTGGATTCGAACCAGCGAAGGCTGAGCCGTCAGATTTACAGTCTGATCCCTTTGGCCGCTCGGGAACCCCTCCACACTAATTTTGTTACATTTGGCCCCACTTAACTTAGCGGTAAGAAAAGTGGTGGAGGGAGCTGGATTCGAACCAGCGAAGGCTGAGCCGTCAGATTTACAGTCTGATCCCTTTGGCCGCTCGGGAACCCCTCCAATGCAACGGCGCTGATAATAGCAAACATCGTATTTAAGTAAAGAAAAAAGCTAAAGAAAAATGAAATAAAGCCGATAAATAGGTATTACTTACTTCAATCGGCTAAAGTCTATGCAAATCGGTGATTTGTTAATCACAGAGAGTCAGCTCAACACTCGACTTAATAAAAGTGTGCATGAAAAGCGCCGAGGAGAGTTTGCGCTTTTACTCGCTATGCTATCTCATGATGCACTCGATTTTAGCCAATTCCATTTACCAAAAACAGAAATTGAAGATTCAACTGTTGGCGAAGATACCCTTCGCAAACAAATAGGAGCAGGTCCAAAGCAACTTTTAGCGCCAGATAAGTTTGATATCTTGATAGGGCAGTTTAACGCCTCACTATTAATGCAAGCAGGGGAACGCGCTGGAATGAGCGATATTAAATTAAATCACTGTTTAAACCCTGAACCATTGTTTATAAGAGATGATGTAAGCCATATTCCGCTTCAGGTGCGTGATAATTGTGAATTAGCAGTGCGCAGGCGTATAAATAACACACAAACGCAACTATCTAACCCGCAACTCGATGCTGCTGCCTTTTACGAAAGCCTAAATAATGATGCGCTTCACCACCCATTGCATTTAGTAAGCGCTTAATTATAAAGCGTACGCTGTAACTGCTTTGATATTGCAATAACCAATCATATTAATAGAACTTGGCAAACGATTGCGCCATCACTCTAACTATTAAGTTACTTGTCTGTAATATAAAGCCGCTAACTCTCTACACTTAAGCGCATTTTAGCGATACTTTATTTTATTAATGGATTAATAATTGATTTAATATAAAAAAAGCATCCAAAAATTAAATGCAATTGCTATAATAGGCTCAAATGGTATGACATTAAATGCCGTTATCATTAAACCAAGGTAATTAGGAACGTAATGAAGAAAATATTCACGCTAAATCACGAGAAAATCAAATATCCTCGTATGGTTGACGCCGCAAAGCATGAAGTGAAAAAATATTTGAAAAGAGAGCGTAACAAAACTCTACCACTCGATGCTGATTACTGGGCGTTTGATTGTAAGTTTGGTAATACCGCTGAAGATGCACAAGTAGTGCACGTTGCAGAGCTTAGTAATCATATAAGCGAAATAGAAAAGCAAAGCTTAACTTCTTTTTATGTAGAAATATTAGCGCGCCCAGCTCAACGTCAACAACCAGATTTGGATGACGACGAATAAGACGCTTATAAAGTAATTTGCGTAATTTTTAAAATGGGCCTAGTGGCCCATTTTTTGTTTGTACGTTTATACAAACGCGATTTAAACCTTGAGCATTCAAGTACAAGCATTACTTTCAGTATTACCCTGAAAATTATGGCCGTGATTTTCTAAAACAATTAACAACAACTCTGTATCGCCATTTTTATATTTGGTTGTAAGTTTGATTAAAAACCCCAACTTTAATACATTTGCATAACATAAGACTGTATTATACTGTGTTAGTTGATAATTATAGAAAACAGTAGTATTTATGCCATTAAATTATGCCGATAGCGATTTAAAACTTAGCCTTAAAGCCTCAAAAGTCCTCATTGTTGATGATCAGTTACTTAGCTTAATTGTACTGAAAAAAATATTATCAAAGCACTTTATTGTTAACACCGCCAACAGCGGTGAAGAAGCAGTTGAAATATGTAAATCTAATACTCCCGATATCGTACTGCTGGATATTTCAATGAATGGCATATGCGGTATAGAAACCTGTTTAAAATTTAAAACGACGACACAAACCCAAGACATTCCCGTTATATTTGTTACCTCCTTTGAAAATCAAGAAGAGGACTGCTGGGAAGCGGGCGCGGTAGACTTTATTCAAAAACCGATTAACCCAGAAACCTTATACAGAAGAGTAAGGGCGCACTTAACTATTAAGCTGCAACATGACTTATTAAGTCAAAAAGTGTTTCTGGATGACTTAACTAAAGTGTTTAACCGTCGTTATTTTGATACTCATATTAATAAAATACAATTGAGTGCATTAAGAGAGAATACAGAATATGCTTTATTACTTATGGATATTGATTACTTTAAGCAATACAACGATATTTATGGACACGTAGAAGGCGACGTTGTTTTACACTTAGTTGCTCAAACAATCGCTAACAGCCTGCAAAGGCCAAGCGATTTTGTTGCCCGATATGGCGGCGAAGAATTTGTGGTTGTGCTACCCCATACCAACGAGGAAGGCGCTCGCTGTGTTGCTGAAAAAATTAAAAATAACATATATGGCTTAGGTGTTTTACATAAGTACTCAGAGTTTGAATTTGTCACTATAAGTATAGGTGGAGCTACGTTATTGCAATCAGACGAAGGCAACATGGATATTTTGCAACGCGCAGATAAAAAAATGTACGCCGCTAAAGCACAAGGGCGAAATACAGTGTGCTTTTAAAGCGCAGCGAACCCAATACCAAAATATACGGTAGAGCAGTTATTAACACAGGCCTATAGGTATGTAAATTGCCAATAGTTGCTCGAAAGTAAAATTTTATTTTAGCCATACACATCGCCTGTAACAGCCAACCCTAGGCATGTGCCTGTAATTACCTACTTTACTCACCGCACAGCTGCAGTTTGTTATACGCTATGACACTTTTTATATTTTTTGCCACTTTGGCAAGGGCAGTTGTCATTTCTGCTTATTTTAATATCGGCTACCGGAAATAGTGTGCCTTCAAGGTAGCGCCACTGCCCATCTTGTTTAATAAACAACGACTTTTCGTGCAACTCGCAATATAGGTTTTGGTAAAAGTAATTTACTTTAAATGTTACAAAGCCTTCGCTTGCATCGTGCTCAGTGTCGATGACGGTTAGCTTTATAAAGCGGCAGCTATCAGCAAAGTCTTTAATCTCTTTTACAGGGTTTTCTGCCTGTTTTTCACTTGCATAAGTTTGATAAACATAAGTTGCATTTTTAAGTACATATGCACTGTAGCGAGCACGCATAAGTTGCTCAGGTGTTTCAGCTATTTTTGATGCTAAATGAAGTGGTTCACAGCAGTCAGCATAATTTTGCTGGCTGCCACAAAAGCAAGGAGAAGTCGTTAATGAGGTCATAATATTAATATAAAGTGTTTAAAACACGAGTTTAACAAGCTTATTGAGTTAGTGGTATCTCAAGGTTGTGAGTATTTTTAGTAAAACAGTAAAGCTTAGTATTTGTAGTGCTTAAATTTAATGATAGCTGTGTCAGCTGTTGATCATTAATAATATCAGTCCAGGTAATAACCGCAGCAAAGTTTCCGTTGTGCAGCGCCGAGCTAAGTACATACTCTAAGTTTACTAAATGTTTTTGCCTGATCACCAGTAATTTGCTGGTGTCAATGGAGCATGAATCAAGCAAGGCTTTACTCGGTACATGGTCGGGGGCAATCAGCAGTGTCCATGCATTTAAGCTGTTGTATTGGTGTAATACTTTAAGCAATTCAAAGGTTGCTGAAATTTCATCTTCAATTTGAATTAAATTTACACAATCACTTTTATCGTCTTGCTGATAACTTTTAACGGTTCTTACGGTAATAGGCTGTAACATAAATTTCTCACTCACTGGGTTTTTATACAGTACCCATATACAGTAGTTTATACAGTGTTATGGTGCAAGTGTTTTTTTGCTAATTATTTGTACAGTCATTCAGTTTTAAATTTTTACACGGATAAAAAAACAAAAATAACTATTAAAAACAGAGCGTTAATATTTTAGGTATATATTTATATTTTTTATTAAAGTTATGCGGCGAATAGCACCTATACAGTACTTTATGCTCTATTATTTACGTTAAAGTAAAGCTGATTGCTCAGCATATAAGCACGGTAATTATTATTTTTAAAACCTGAAGTACATACGTATTACCGTGTCATATTTATTATTTCAGCTACTTCAATAACTTAATGCATAACAAGGTAAAATGTCCGGTATTTCGCTATTTTTATGCTAAAATCTCGCCACTTTTTACTACCTTAAGTTTGTTATGCTCGAAGCCTTATTTAAAATCCGCGCAAATGATTCCTCAGTACAACGTGAATGTGTTGCCGGTATGACTACTTTTATTACTATGGTTTATATTGTTTTTGTTAATCCAGCAATGCTTGCCCAAGCAGGAATGGATCAAGGCGCTGCGTTTGTAGCTACATGTATTGCAGCTGCAATAGGCTGTTTTATTATGGGCCTATGGGCCAATTATCCGTTAGCGTTAGCGCCGGGTATGGGATTAAATGCTTTTTTTACCTATGGCGTTGTTTTAGGAATGGGCTATACCTGGGAAGCGGCATTAGGTGCTGTGTTTATGTCGGGTTGTATATTTTTATTTTTAAGTTTATTTAAAGTACGAGAGTGGATTATTAATGCCATTCCACTGGTGCTAAAACAAGCAATAGCGACCGGTATTGGTGCTTTTTTGGCGCTAATTGCGCTTAAAAGTGCAGGGATCATAGTATCTAGCCCTGCAACCTTAGTGCAGCTAGGTGATATTACTGCACCTGGGCCATTACTTGCTATTTTAAGTTTTTTTGTGATTGCGGCATTGTTATATCGCGATTTTAAAAGTGGTGTGTTAATTAGTATTTTACTGGTAACAGGTATTGCTTTGGCTTTTGGTTTGGTTGAATATCAGGGGGTTATGTCTATGCCGCCGTCAATTTTACCAACCTTTATGCAACTTGATTTTAGTGCGGCATTTGAGCTTTCAATGTTGAGTGTTATTTTTGCATTTTTATTTGTAGATTTATTTGATACCTCAGGCACCCTGGTTGCAGTCACGCAAAAAGCAGGGCTTGCAGATGAAAAAGGCAATATGCCACGTTTAGGGCGCGCTCTTAGCGCTGATAGCACTGCCACTATTGCTGGTGCAATGCTTGGTACATCTACTACTACATCTTACATAGAGTCGGTGGCTGGCGTTTCTGTAGGCGGACGCACAGGCTTAACAGCCGTTGTTGTGGGTATTTGTTTTTTATTGATGATGTTTTTTGCGCCACTAGCGCAAATGGTGCCAGCGTATGCCACTGCCGGTGCTATTTTATATGTTTCGGTACTTATGCTACAAAACTTAAAGTTTGTAAACTGGGACGACATGACAGATGCCATTCCTGTTAGTGTGGTGTTATTAATGACCCCGCTGACATTTTCTATTGCTCATGGTATAGCGCTTGGGTTTATTTCATACACTGCGGTTAAGGTATTATGCGGTAAAAAGGATCAAGTAAGTATTAGTGTGTGGATTTTAACGGCATTGTTTATTGTTAAGTTTGCATTTTTATCTTAAAAAACTTATTTATCTATCAATAAAAAAAGCCCATACAATTTTGTATGGGCTTTTTTTATAAATTATAGTACTAATTTACCATTTCTTTTTCGGAGCAAACAATATGTCTAGGTCATCTTGCTCTTGTTCAGTTTTCTTTTTAAGTGCATCGGCATTCGATGCTCTTAACTCAACACTAATAGCTTCTAAGTAGCCTTCTACTTCTTGATATTTAGCAGTTACATATGGATCGCTATACGATACCGCACTGAGTGAAGCATGGGCTTTTTCAAAATACTGCCTAGCTGAACCTACCATGCCTGCAGAGCGCGCCGATAAACCACGTTTAATTTGGCTTTCAATATTTATTTGTAACTGCAGTTTTTCCATTCGTTTGTCTTCAATTACAAATAGTTGGCTATCGAGGTTACCTTTATTGTGCTCAGAGCGTAGAATAATACGTAATTTTTTTATGCCCTGTATTAGCGATACCAATTGCTTATCGTTACTTGGCAGTGAAAGCGATTCGCTATTGCTTCCTTGAACTGGGTTATTCAAACGCTCTTTCGCTTCATTTAAACGGTTTTTTAATATTTTAGAACCAGGTGAAAGCGATACCATGGTACTAAGCGCATCATGATTACGACGCTGTAAAACACGAAGTGTGTTATCTGAAAACGGGATATTAGCGTTATTCATTAACACTTCCTCGGTTTCCTCAATGATAGCTTTTTGTTTGGTTAGTTCTTTACGGCGATCAGCTTCTTGTTTTTCTTTATGCTGTTGCACCGCACTTACCCAAAGCGCAATCACAATAAGAGCAACAATGAGTATAATTATAATAGAGACGATCATGTTACAGTTCTCGGGTTCTAAACCTAATTGCTCAATCTTACATTAAATATATAAGAACAGGAAAACTTTGCGCTAATTAACTATAAAAGCAGGCTAAGAAAGCGTTTAAATCTTAATGCTTTATATGATAATCATTGCTATCTGAAGTATATTTATTGTGCTAGCCTAAGCCTATATTTATTAAATACGATATTATCAATTAAAACCTACCATTTGTCGGGTGGTCAGTTTTTAAAGATAAAGTATTTACCCCCTCAAAAACGAATAATAACGAAAATACATAGCTATGAAATTACAACAACTTAGATATATTGTAGAAGTTCAAAATCATAAATTAAATGTCTCAGCAACAGCTGAAAGTTTATTTACCTCACAACCAGGTATTTCTAAGCAAGTGCGCATGCTTGAAGATGAGTTAGGTATTCAAATTTTTGGTCGCAGTGGTAAACATTTAACGCATGTAACGAGTGCCGGTGAAGAAGTCATTAATATATCGCGCGAAATCCTCTCAAAAGTGGAAGGTATTAAAGCGGTTGCTCATGAGCATACTTTACCTGATCAAGGTAAGCTTAATATTGCCACTACTCATACCCAAGCACGTTACGCATTGCCGAATGTTATTAAAGGGTTTATGAAAAAATACCCCGCAGTGTCACTTCATATGCACCAAGGTACACCGCAGCAAATATCAGATGCAGCTGCACGTGGCGATGCTGACTTTGCTATTGCAACAGAAGCGCTACACTTATATTCAGACCTTGTTATGCTGCCTTGTTATCATTGGAACCGTAGTATTGTGGTGGCAAAAGACCACCCATTAGCTAAAAAAGCCAATAGTATAACCGTGGCTGATATTGCAAAATATCCGCTTATTACTTATGTATTTGGCTTTACTGGCCGCTCAGAACTAGATAAAGCATTTAGTGCTCATGGGCTTGAGCCGCACATAGTATTTACCGCCACCGATGCCGACGTTATTAAAACGTATGTACGCTTAGGATTAGGTGTTGGAGTGGTTGCGTCAATGGCGATTGACCAGGTCAGTGATACTGATTTAGTGTGTATTGATGCCAGCCATTTATTTGAAGCGAGTACCACTAAAATTGGTTTTAGAAAAGGCAGTTTTTTACGCACTTATATGTATGACTTTATTGAACGCTTTGCACCACACTTAACAAAAGAGCGAGTAGAGCGTGCTAACTTATTACGCAACCAAGAAGATGTTGATAAGTTATTTGCTGATATAGAATTGCCAGTTAAATAATTGTTTCGGTATCTAATACTTAACTGTTAACTGTTAAAAGTAGCTAAAAAAAAAGGCGCCTGTTTTTAAACAGGCGCCTTTTTTAATTATAATTAAGTGTGTTAACACTCAATTATATTAACGGCTAAACCACCACGAGCGGTTTCTTTATATTTAGTTTTCATATCGTTACCGGTTTCGAGCATAGTTTTAATCACTTTATCGAGTGATACTTTTTGCTCACCACTACCACGAATTGCAAGGCGTGACGCATTAATTGCTTTTATCGCGCCCATGGCGTTGCGTTCAATACACGGTACTTGCACTAAGCCACCAACTGGGTCACACGTAAGCCCTAAGTTATGCTCCATGCCAATTTCGGCGGCATTTTCTACTTGCACTACATTACCACCTACAATTTCGGTAAGTGCGCCTGCAGCCATTGAGCAAGCCACGCCCACTTCACCTTGGCAACCGACTTCGGCACCCGAAATAGAGGCGTTCTTTTTATATAAAATACCGATAGCGGCGGCGGTTAATAAATAACGCGTAACTATATCGCGATCGACTTCTTTTATAAAAGTATGATAATACATAAGTACTGCTGGTAAAATACCCGCTGCGCCATTGGTAGGCGCGGTTACAACACGCCCGCCTGCGGCGTTCTCTTCATTTACAGCTAAAGCAAATAAGTCGACCCAATCCATAGCACGTAGGGGGTCGTTACTTACTTCAACATTAAGTTTTAAATGTAAATTAGGAGCACGACGTTTTACTTTTAAACCGCCTGGTAAAATCCCTTCGGTACGCATACCACGCTCAATACAGGCTTTCATTACCTGCCAAATATTAAATAACTCGTCTTTAATGTCGTTTTCGCTGCGTAGTGTTTTTTCGTTATGCATCATTAAAGTAGATACACTGAAACCCGACTCTTTACACATTTCCAGTAATTCTTGTGCGCTACCAAACGGAAAAGGTGCAGGGTTTTCTTCACGAATATCAAGCGCTGCTTGTTTTTCGTTTTCAAAATCTTGATCGGTAACAATAAAGCCACCGCCGATAGAGTAATAAATTTGGCTATAAACCTTCTCGCCATTATTAGAGGCAATAATTTCCATTGCATTAGAGTGCTTAGGTAGCGTTTTACGACGGTGAAAAACAATAGCCCCTTGCTTTGGGAATTTAGCCTTATGCGTTTGATTTAAATAAATAACTTGTTCTTTTTCAATTGTGGCTAAAATAGTATCAACCAAATCGGCGTCGATGGTTTCAGGATCATACCCAGCAAGGCCAAGTATTACTGCTTTACCCGAGCCGTGGCCAATACCAGTTTGGCCTAACGATCCATATAGCTCTACTTTAATGTCGGTAACGTTTGCTAATAATTGTTTTTCTTGTAGGTCATTAACAAATAAACGAGATGCGCGCATTGGGCCAACGGTATGTGACGAAGAAGGGCCAATACCAATACTAAACATATCAAATGCACTTATCATAATGTGTCTCTTCTGTGTTTACTCAGCACTAGGCTGCTTTTTTGAACGGTCGTGTATAGTAACGCTAAATTGTGACTATGTAACCATTAATCAAGAACATTTAAACTGGTAAGGCGAGTTGTTTTGTAAAGTTTTTAATGATGCTTGCAGTTGCACCCCAAAGTAAACCATGTGGGGTATTGTAACCATATAAAATAATGGTTTTACCAAAACGCTGAAAAGGCAGGGGCTGCCAATTAGCCTCGTTAGTTAAATCACGCAGTGGTAATAAAAAACTAGCTTGTACCTCATTATGATCGTTCTCCCAAATAGTGTGTTTATTAAGCATGCCAACAAAAGGGCTAATGTTAAAGCCGGTGAGTGTTGAGTACAAAGGTAATTGGCCAAATACTTTAACATTACTGGGCGTAATATTTAGCTCTTCATGTAGTTCACGCAGGGCAGTAGTGCGAAGCGTAATATCACTTGCTTCAAACTTACCACCGGGCAAGCAAATTTCACCGGGATGATGGTGCAAATAAATAGGGCGCTTACACAGTAAAATATGCGCATGATCATCTACATCAATAAGCGGCAACATGACTGCGCTGGCACGCTTTTTAGGGGTATCTATTCCTTGATCTGGCGCTGCCGTAGGGCTTAACTGAAACCGCGCTATAATGTGTTCACTATTCAAAGCGACCTACTGTTATAATAATGGAAGTATTTTATTTACTTTATCGTATGTTTCTTGATATTCCAATGCAACTTTAGAATCAGCTACTATGCCACCACCGGCCCAGCAGTGTATTTGTTGAGCGTGGCATACTAAAGTACGAATAGTAATGCTGGTATCCATGTTACCACAAGCACTTAAATAGCCTATTGAACCACAATAAATACTGCGACGATGCGGTTCAAGTTCTTCAATAATCTCCATTGCTCTCACTTTAGGCGCGCCAGTAATCGAGCCCCCAGGAAATGCTGCAGCGAGTTGATCAACCGCCGTTTTACCCTCTGCCAATGTAGCTGTAACGGTACTAACTAAATGATGCACCGCCGGAAAGCTCTCAATAGCAAATAACGAGGGCACCTGAACCGATCCTGGTTTGGCTACTTTACCTAAATCGTTTCGTAATAAATCAACAATCATTACATTTTCGGCGCGATCTTTGGCAGAGTTTGCCAATAATTGTGCTTGTTGGGCGTCTTGCTGCGGATCCGCTTTTCGCGGTAACGTGCCTTTAATCGGCTTAGTTTGCACTTGATTATCGCTTACTAATATAAAACGCTCTGGAGAAATAGACAAAATTGCGCCTTGCGGATGGTTTATAAAGCTAGAAAACGGCGCTTTATTCGCAGCTGTTAATTTAACGTAGGCAGCCCAAGGCGAGCCTTCATATTGGGCACTAAAACGTTGTGCTAAATTTATTTGATAGCAATCGCCTGTTTTTAAATAATCTTCAATTACGGCAAATTTTTGCGCATAATCAGCGCGGCTCATATTAGATTGCCACGCAGTTTTAAGTGCAAAGCTAGGCATAATGGCAGGTTGTGCTAAATACTGCTGATAAAGTGCTAAGCGATTAACCTTAGGCTGGGCAATATAAAACCAACTGTTTTGTTGTTTATCGTATATGAGTGCATCTAAGTACAAGCCAACGGCCATTTGTGGCAAGTCTATATCGTTTATAGCGCTACTTGGGAGGTTTTCAAGTGTGCGGCCTAAGTCATAACCCAAATAACCCAGCCAGCCACCACTAAAGGGTAGGTTGTTGGCCGCTTTGTTGTTATTAAGTTTTAGCAGTTCGCTGTTCATTATTTCAAAGCAGCTTCTTGCATCGGGTTGGTTATTTAAAATACTGAGGTTGTTTTGTACTTCCAGTGTGCTTTTGGGCTCGATGGCAATAATATCAAAACGACTGTCTACATGCTCACTATTGGCCGAATCGAGTAAAATGGCATAAGGCAAGTGGGCAAAATGCGCAAATACATCAATACAGCTTTGTGTTATGGCTAATTTTATACAATTATTTTTATTGTTTAGCATTTACTACCCCTTTAAGAACTGGCTCGAAACGGGCGAGGAGGGTATCATAAGTCAAATTTTTTTGGCAGCGTTTAGTTGCTTCCCAAATTAAAAACAGTGCAAACCACCGTCACCGGTTTGATATAGCTTACGCGACCCCGCGTAACGGTAACTTAAGGAACCACTATGAGTACAATCCGTCAGCAAGACTTTATAGATAGCATTGAAGATGCTTTGCAGTATATTTCCTTCTATCATCCCCTTGATTTTGTTCAAGCGCTTGAAAAAGCCTATAACAAAGAACAAAGTAAAGCAGCAAAAGATGCCATCGCACAAATTCTAATTAACTCGCGTATGTCGGCTGAGGGCAAGCGTCCGCTTTGCCAAGACACAGGTATTATTACCTGTTTTGTTAAAGTAGGTATGGATGTTAACTGGGATAAAACCGATTTAACCGTTCAACAAATGGTTGATGAAGGCACACGCCGTGCATACTTAAATCCAGACAACCCGCTGCGCGCCTCTATTGTTGCAGACCCTGCAGGTACTCGTAAAAACACCAAAGACAATACCCCTTCAGTTGTACATATAGATTTAGTAGCGGGCGGTAAGGTTGAAGTAATGGTAGCGGCTAAAGGCGGCGGCTCTGAAAACAAAAGTAAAATGGTTATGTTAAATCCATCTGACGATGTGGCAGAATGGGTAGAAAAAACGCTACCTACAATGGGCGCAGGCTGGTGTCCGCCTGGCATGCTAGGTATAGGTATTGGTGGTACGGCTGAAAAAGCGGCAGTAATGGCTAAAGAGTCGTTAATGGATCCGGTAGATATTCATGAATTAATGGAACGCGGTGCAGAAACCACAGAAGAAAAGCTACGTTTAGAAATATTTGAACGTGCTAATAAATTAGGTATTGGCGCACAAGGCTTAGGCGGTTTAACAACGGTTGTTGATGTTAAAATTAAAACAGCACCAACGCATGCAGCGTCAAAACCGGTCGTGATGATCCCTAACTGTGCGGCTACTCGCCACGTACACTTTACCCTTGATGGTTCAGGCCCAGCAAACCTAAAAGCACCTAAGTTAGAAGATTGGCCACAAGTAACCTTTGAAGTGGGCGAAGGCACACGTCGTGTTGATTTAAATACCTTGACCAAAAAAGATGTGCAAGAGTGGAAAATGGGTGAAACTGTTTTACTTTCGGGTACTATTTTAACGGGTCGAGATGCCGCGCATAAGCGTTTGCAAGACATGATCAACTCAGGCGAAGGTTTACCTAAAGGCGTAGATTTTGATAATAAATTTATTTATTACGTAGGCCCAGTAGATGCTGTACGTGACGAAGCAGTTGGCCCAGCGGGTCCGACAACGGCTACGCGTATGGATAAATTTACCGATATGATGCTAGAAAAAACCGGTATTGTAGGCATGATAGGTAAAGCAGAGCGTGGCCCTGCTACGGTTGAGTCTATTAAGCAGCATAAGTCAGTGTACTTAATGGCAGTTGGCGGCGCGGCGTATTTAGTATCTAAAGCAATTAAAAAAGCACGTGTTGTTGCTTTCGAAGATTTAGGTATGGAAGCCATCTACGAGTTTGAAGTAGAAGATATGCCGGTAACAGTCGCTGTTGATAGCGAAGGTGCTAATGCGCATACGCAAGGCCCTGCAATTTGGAAAGCTAAAATTGAAGAGCTAGATAGCAAGCTAAAGTAATCTAACTTACTAATATACAAAGCGAGCCCTGTGCTCGCTTTTTGTTTAACTTAAACTAAGTAACCTGATCTCTGGATAATAAACCTATCTCAAGCAGCTATTTTCAGCGCTAACTGCGTTGAATTCACTTGCAATAGGCCAGCTATTGACGCGTGAATTCGTCTTGTTTTCACTGAAAATCTCTGGCTAGAGAAAATAAAGATAAATATAACTATGATTCAATATGTTAGTAAATCTCTTAACCAGAGTTCAGGTTAAATAACCTGTTCTACTCCCCGTAATTTAATTTGCTTAGCAAAAGAGTGAACAGCTCTGACCAGTTCTCTTAAACCACCCCCTTTTTAAGGCAAACCTATGTAGCATAAGCGTTTGCATATTATGCTTGCGTGTAATTTAAACTTTACAGTTATTAGTTGCGTTACGTTCACGTAAGCGTAAACCTTGCGGTGTTTGTTATTTTTAGCTTTTAATACTTGATTGCTTTACCTTTGTGGAATTTTTATGTGCACTTACCATTAAAGCTGGCTATTTAATTCAATGCTGTTTTGCGCTTGGGTTTATCCTCTCGTGGTATAGCGAAGCGTTATCCGAAGTGATAAAGTCTCGGCAATTTCATGCATGCATACCCTTTAGGGTTAACTATTTCGGAGTATTTAAAGTGGTTGTGTTTAATCAAGTTGAATTTGATAACCATGAACAAGTGGTTTTTTGTACTGATAAAGAGTCGGGTTTAAAAGCAATAATTGCGGTACATAATACTAACCTAGGTCCGGCAGTGGGCGGATGTAGAATGTGGGATTATGCAAATGATGAAGATGCCGTTTACGACGTGCTGCGTTTATCCAAAGGCATGACCTATAAAAATGCAGTTGCGCGCTTGCCATTTGGTGGCGGTAAATCTGTGATTATTGGTAATGCTAAAGAAATTAAATCTGAGCAATTATTCCGTGCTTTTGGTCGTCAATTAGAGCGATTAAACGGCAGCTACTATTCTGCTGAAGATGTAAATATCAACTGCGACGATGTTGCAATGATGAACAAAGAAACCAGTTATGTACTTGGCCTTGAAGGCAAAAGTGGTAACCCATCACCATTTACAGCATACGGTACGTTTTTAGGTATAAAAGCGGCATTAAACCATCAGCGTGGTCATCAAAACTTTGCTGGTATTAAAGTAGCAGTACAAGGGTTAGGGACTGTTGCTTATACTTTATGTAAGCATTTGTCAGAGGCAGGCGCTGAGCTATATGTTACTGATATTAACCAAGCAGCAATTGACCGTGTTGTTAATGAATTTGGTGCTACAGCCGTTGGCATTGACGAAATTTACGATTTAGACGTAGACGTGTACGCACCTTGTGCACTAGGTGCAACTATAAACGATGCAACTATACCGCGCCTTAAAGCTACTATAATTGCAGGCTGTGCCAATAACCAGTTGGCACAATCGCGCCATGGTGAAATTATTCGTGAGAAAGGTATTTTATATGCACCAGATTACGTAATTAACGCCGGTGGTATTATTAATGTTTATTATGAAACGCTACCAGAAGGGTACAGTGCTGCTGCGTCAAATAAACATGTTGAAGGTATTTTTGATACCCTAACTGAAATTTTTGCGCGTAGTGAAAAAGAGCAAAAATCTACGCATTTAATTGCTGATGAGCTTGCACAAGAGATCCTTAAAAACGGTCTTTAATCGGCTAAATAAGTTAACCGTAAATATTAGGGCGTGCAATTGCACGCCTTTTTTTTGTTTATACGTTAAACTTAATTTTTTATTTTATGTGTTTATTTATCTATGTCTTCTTCGCCTGTTTCTATGCAGCCTATTGATTTTGATAGCTGGCCCCGTAAACAACATTTTGAGTTGTTTAAACACTTTTCTCAACCTTACTTTAATGTGTGTGTACAGCTAAACGCAAAGGCCTTATATAATTACTGTAAAGCGCATCAGCTGTCTTTTTTTCAGGCCTATACTTATGCCACACTTAAAGCGTGCCATGCGTACCCGCCAATTATGCTGCGTATTATTAATGATAAGCCATGGCTACTAAGTAACACCCGCGCTAGTGTGGTTGAGCTGGCAGCAGATGACTCGTTCAGGTTTAGTTACTTTAGTGATAAGGCCAACTTTACTGAGTTTGCCGTGCATGCCAGCGCAGTTAGTTTTAATGCTAAATCGCAGCCTTTATTTTCTGATGCCTTTGCACAAACCGAAGGGCAGGCCGACTTAATTCATATTTCGGTATTACCTTGGCTAAATTTTAGTGCTTTTTCGCATGCGTTTAGTGAAGGGAAATGTTTAGGGATCCCTAAATTTGTATTTGGTCAGCTTAATAAACAGCAGCAAACTATGCCCTTAGCTATTGATGTACATCACTCTTTAATGGATGGTTTACACGTAGCAAAGTTTATAAACATTTTACAAGATACATTTGATAACTTTTGTAAAGATTAGTTAATGAAATGCTACTGCAGGCTGTGGTAGTATTTTCTTAGTTTAGCTGGTTTTGGTTGGTTTTTAATCACTTAGGATTGCGTTAAATTTAGTGGGTAATACTAATTAATCAATAATAATTATAAAGGTCGCAGTGATGAAGCATTTAGGGATTTTATGTGTATTTTTCGTCATGTTCACGTGTCAGGTGCAGTCACAAACTCGTTTACCTTTAAGTGATTATTTTTTTGAAACATGGAATACCCGCTCAGGCCTGCCTCACAATAGTATTAATAGCTTAGCGCAAACTCAAGACGGTTATTTATGGATAGCAACATGGGAGGGTTTAGCGCGCTTTAATGGCCAAGAATTTAAACTATTTACTCGCGCTGAAATAAATAATCTTCCCGACTCAGGGCTTCGTGCACTTACTCCTACCGATGACGGCGGCTTATTAATAGCCGGTGCAAGAGGTGGTATCAGCTTATATCAATATAGACAGTGGAATACTCAGCCGAGTGCCTCAGCTATGGTTAATCACATAATTAAAAGTAACGATGACGGGTTTTGGCTGGCATTAGAAAACGATGGCGTATTTTACCGCGGGGCTAATAGTAAACACGATCAGGCCATTGTTCATAATGTTAGCGCCTATCGTGTGCTTGAGGATGCCAATGGCGTTATTTGGGCTGCTACTAGCGATGGTTTATATAAAATTGTTGATCAGCAAGCAAGCTTAATAACAGCCGATGATGGGCTACCCAATGCAGCAGTTTATACTCTACTACTTACTCGCCAAGGGAAATTAATTATTGGCAGTGAGCGCGGCGCTTATATTCTCAAAGACGCAGTATTTACTGCCATCCATCCACAGCTCAGTGTCGAGTCTATTTCTAGTTTATTAGAAGATAACCACGGTGATTTATGGTTTGGCACTATTAATAAAGGTATTTTTCGACTCAGTGTGGCTGGGCTTGAGCAATTAGATGCGAAAGGCGGACTCCCTGCTAATAGAATATTGTCTTTATTACAAGATAGAGAAAACAGTATTTGGGTGGGCACTAATGCCGGGCTGTTTAGATTAAGGGAGGCGCCATTTACCGCCTGGACTACTAAGCGGGGTTTAGCAGGGGATTACGTGCGAACGGTATTATCGCACTCCGATGGTAGCTTATGGGTAGGGAGTAGTGCCGGCCTTAACAAAATTAAAAATAATAATGTAACTCAAATAGAAGGTGCTAAAGAAGGTTCTCCCTATTCGGTATTGAGTTTACTGGAGGGCGAGGATGGCGATGTATGGATAGGCACTTATACATCGGGTGTATTAAAGGTCAGTAATAATAAAATAACGCCTTATTTAAATCGTAGTAATGGCCTTGGGAGTAACGAAGTAAGAGGGCTATTACTCGATTCCAAACAGCGATTATGGATCGGCTCTGCTATGGGGTTAACGCGAGTTGAAAAAGATGGCTCATTAGTGCAATTTACCAATGAAAAAGAGCTGCCTAGCGGTTTTATTTTAGCACTCAGTGAAGATAACAAAGGCAATGTTTGGATTGGCACCGGCAATGGGGTTGTGGTGTTTAATATACTAACTGAGCAATTTAGTGCTATAAGCTTTCCAGCGCAATTTGCTGCCGAGTATGGATTTGGTTTTTATTTTGATGACGACTACACATGGATGACGACAGATCGTGGATTAATGCGCTATGAGCACAGTGCAGGCAAAATGGCTATTTTAGGGCGGGAGCAAGGGCTGCCAGTCGATAAGTTATTTCAAATTGTGGCTCATAAAGATTCATTTTGGTTATCGAGTAACCGCGGGGTTATTCAGGTTGATCGCCAGCACGTTAATCATGTTCTTGATGAAAAACAAAAAAATATAAATATTCCACTCGTATTTCAACTTTATGACGAGGGCGATGGCATGCTCAGTGCACAAGTTAATGGCGGCTCGACCCCATCAGCAACAGTGCATAAAGATGGCACCATTTGGTTTGCTACTGCAAAAGGAGTAAGCGCGCTAAAACCTGAGTTATTGCAAGCATCAAGCAAAGTAGATTTGCCTACTATGATTGAGAGCTTTAGCGTTAACGGCAGAGCAACAGCGCTCCCATTAGATGGTGAAACAGTATTATTGCCGCCTAATGTTTCAAGATTATCTTTTCAGTATGCGGGTTTGAGTTTTATTATGCCGCAGCGTTTAAGTTTTCAAACACAGTTAGAAGGTTTTAATAAAGAGTGGGTAAACCGCCAGCACATCACAGGTGCAGAATACACCAACTTACCTGCAGGTAAGTATACGTTTAAGGTGCGCGCCGGTTATCCAAATACACAATGGCAGCAAAATGAGCAAGAAATTCGCTTTGTAATTCAAGCACATTACTGGCAAAAGTTGAGCTTTAAATTAATGCTGTTTTTTACTTTTTTAGTCACTATATATGCTATTTATAAGTACCGCTTATATCATTATAAAAAAGTAGAGGCAGAGCTAACTAAACGAGTAGAAAAGCAAACACAGGACCTTCAAGAACAGGCAAACGCCTTTGCTTATCAAGCCACTCACGACCAACTTACTGATATGCCAAACCGGCGCGCTTTCGATAGTTGGTTAGCAGCAAATTTTGCCACTTATAAGCAGCAAAATAAAATATTAGCTATTGCTATCATGGATATAGATCACTTTAAGCGGGTGAACGATGGCTGGTCACATATTGTTGGCGATAAAGTTATTTGTGAAATAGCCAAAATACTCAAATCGCATTGCGAAGGTGAGCAGCAAGTAGCTCGCTGGGGCGGGGAGGAATTTACCTTAGTGTTTCCTAACAAAACTGCAGCAGAAGCAAAACTCATGTGTGAACTATTACGGGAAGAAATTGCAAATAACGATTTTTCAGTAATTGCTGCTGGGCTGCATCAAGTAACCGCGAGTTTTGGTGTTTCTGATTCTAATAATATAGACGATTACGACCGACTTTTATCAGGAGCCGATCAGGCATTATACAAAGCCAAAAACGGTGGCCGTAATCGCACCGAAATCATGTAATTGAAAAGTGCCTCAGTCGCACACATATAGAGAGTATACATTGAGCGAAGGCATCAGCATGATAAATGGATTGTTAATTGTTATCTTAATTATTTTTGTGGTTATTTTTTGGCGTTGGCCAGCTATTCAAAATAGATTATGGCAACGTAAATATAAAACTCTTGAGCTTAATTCGCAGCAAAAAGATATTTTACTGCGTTGTATGCCTATTTATAAAAAAATGACCGATGCTGATAGAGCAAAGTTAGAGCGTCATATTATGTGGTTTTTAAGTGAAAAACGCTTTGTAGGGTGCGATGGCTTAAAACTAACAGGTGCAATGAAGCTAATTGTAGCAGCCGATGCCTGCTTGCTTGTGCTCAATAAACCTTGGCCACTTTACAAAAATGTAAAAGAAATACTCCTCTATCCAAGTGCTTATTATGCGCCGCAGTTAACGCGTGATAGCGCTGGCTTAGTTAGCTATCATAATGCAATTAGGCTAGGTGAGTCGTGGCCAGGTGGTACATTAGTACTCAGTTGGCACGACGTTCTTGAGGGAAATAGATTACCCAGTGATGGCCATAATTTAGTGTTTCATGAATTTGCGCATCAGCTAGATCAAGAAACCGGCAAAACAACCGGCACGCCGTTACTTAAAACAGCAGCCGAGTATAAAGAATGGGGGCGTGTATTTAGTCGTGCCTTTAACCAGTTAAAAAGTCATGTTGCTTATAGTATGGAGCATGTTATTCATAGTTATGGCGCGACTAATGAGGCTGAGTTTTTTGCGGTGATCACCGAAACCTTTTTAGAGAAGCCGGCAGAACTGCGCCGATATGACCCTGAAATTTATCGCTTGCTGGTGGACTATTATCAATTTGACCCTATAGTCTGGCATTAATTTACGGCATTTCATCTTATAACGCTGGCAACTTGTCGGCGTTTTTGTTGCAATCATGTAAGAGAGTTACATAGAGCAACAATAATAAGTGAGAATTGCATGAAAAAAATGCTGCAAACGGTGCTAGCTTTATCTGTGTCATTGGCACTAGGCAACGCACAAGCCCAACAAGACGATGAGCCAAAATGGCAAGTAGATTCACCTAAAGGGCAATTTGTAGATGCCACCATTAGTGTTGATCAAGGCACATGGATGAACCTAGATATTAGCCCTGATGGTAAAACACTGGTGTTTGATTTACTTGGCGATATTTATACTATGCCAATAAGTGGCGGCAATGCCACACAACTTACCTCAGATATTGCATGGCAAATGCAACCGCGCTTTAGCCCAAATGGTAAACACATTGCTTTTACCTCAGATCAAGGTGGCGGCGATAATATTTGGATTATGGATTTAAACGGCGAAAACCAAAGTGCAGTAACCGACGAAACCTTTCGCTTATTAAACAGCCCTGCATGGAGTCCTGATGGCGACTACCTAGTTGCACGTAAACACTTTACCGCAAGTCGCTCATTAGGGGCAGGCGAAGTATGGCTTTATCATAAAGCGGGTGGTAAAGGAGTACAGCTTACCAAGCGAGCTGACGATCAAAAAGATTTGGGTGAGCCGATGTTTTCGCCCGATGGTCGTTATGTGTACTTTTCGCATGATGCAACACCAGGTAAAACCTTTCACTATTCAAAAGACTCTGTGGCGGGAATTTATAAAATAAAACGTTACGACCGTGAAACCGGCGAAATTGAAACGGTGATTAGTGGCATGGGTGGCGCAATAAGACCAACCCCCTCACCCGATGGTAAAAAGCTTGCTTATATAAAGCGTGACGACTTTCAAACTAGCCTGTACTTATACGACTTAACTAGCGGTGAGCACACTAAACTGTACGATAAGTTAGAACGCGATATGCAAGAAACTTGGGCTATTCATGGTGTTTACCCCACGATTGCTTGGACGCCAGATAATCAACAACTGGTATTTTGGGCTGGTGGCACAATACATAAACTCGATGTTAGCGATAAATCGGTAGAAACCATTGTTTTTAAAGTACAAACCACTAAAAAAATTCAAAAAGCAGTGCGTTTTACTCAAAACCTCGATACTGATGAGTTTGATGTAAAAATGCTGCGTAACGTACAAATTAGCCCCGATGGTGAAACGGCTATTTTTGAAGCGTTAGGACACATTTATAAACGTGATTTAGAATCAGGTAAAATTAAGCGTTTAACCAAACAAACCGATCATTACGAGTTATTTGCGCAATACTCGCGCGATGGCAAAAAAATAGTGTACACCACGTGGGACGATAACGAGCAAGGTCAAGTACGTGTGGTTTCTGCGAGCAGTGGCCGTGGTGACACCATAACTGAGCAACCGGGTAAGTACGTTGAGCCTACCTTTAGCCCAGACGGTAAAACAGTGGTTTATCGCAAAGCCACCGGTGGCAGTATTTTAAACCCTAAGTGGTCACTAAACCCAGGAGTTTACAGCGTAAGTACTAAAGGCGGCAAAAGTGAGTTAATTTCAAAAAATGGCTATCAGCCACAGTTTGGCGCAGCTAACGATCGAGTGTACATCATGAGCCCGTGGCCAAAACCAACGCTGAGTGTAGTAGAGCTTGATACTAAAAAAGTGCGTAAGCTTTACGAATCTGAGCATGCCACCGAGTTTAGAGTATCGCCAGATGGCCAATATCTTGCGTTTGCTGAGCGCTTTAAAGTATTTGTAACACCGTTTGTAGAAAGCGGTAAAACGCTTAATATTAGCCCTACAGACAACCAATTTCCTATTGAGCAGTTATCTGTTCGTGCGGGAGAAAATATTAGCTGGAGCGCTAATAGCAATAAACTGTATTGGACTTTAGGTCCTGAGCTTTATCATGCCAGCCTTGAGGGTATGTTTGCTATTAATAAAGCTGACGATAAAGACTTTAAAGTAAAAAATGGCGATAACATTAGTTTTAGTAAAAAAATGGCTGAGCCAAAGGGCATGATAGCTCTAACGGGCGCTAAAATTATTACTATGGATGGCGAAAAAGTTATTGAAAATGGTGTGATTATCACCGATGGTAAGCATATAAAAGCCATTGGTAC
Organism: Pseudoalteromonas sp. SCQQ13; assembly: GCF_015864415.1. Taxonomy (NCBI): domain Bacteria; kingdom Pseudomonadati; phylum Pseudomonadota; class Gammaproteobacteria; order Alteromonadales; family Pseudoalteromonadaceae; genus Pseudoalteromonas; species Pseudoalteromonas sp. SCQQ13. Next base: position 56,919 of record NZ_JADYXG010000019.1, read on the forward strand.
AGCCGCTGAAGTAAGCATTCCCAAAGGTGCTAAAGTAGTTGATGTAACGGGCAAAACGATTATGCCAGGGATAGTCGACGCCCACGCACATGGCTCGCAAGCAAGTGATGAAATTATTCCACAACAAAACTGGAAAAACTTTGCAGGGCTTGCATTAGGTGTAACTACAATTCACGACCCATCAAACGACACCTCTGAAATATTCACCGCCAGTGAAATGCAAAAAGCAGGCATGATAGTTGGCCCACGTATATTCTCTACCGGTACTATTTTGTATGGTGCCAATATGCCAGGGTATACCTCGCATATTGACTCGTTAGATGATGCTAAATTTCATTTAGAGCGTTTAAAAAAGGTTGGCGCGTTTAGTGTTAAATCGTACAACCAACCACGTCGCGAGCAACGCCAGCAAGTAATAGAAGCGGGGCGTGAACTGCAAATGATGGTAGTACCCGAAGGTGGCTCATTACTACAACATAACCTAAGTATGATAGTAGATGGGCATACAGGCATTGAGCATTCAATTCCGGTAGAGCATATTTACGACGATATAAAACAGCTGTGGTCACAAAGTGACGTAGGTTATACACCAACGCTTGTTGTAGCCTATGGCGGTATTTGGGGCGAAAATTACTGGTACGATAAAACGGATGTGTGGAATCACCCACGGTTAAGTAAATTTGTGCCTAAAAACCAATTATTACCGCGCTCAATGCGCCGCGTTAAAGCACCCGAGCATCACTATAACCATTTTAACAATGCCCGCGTAGCTGCTGAGCTGCAAGACCTAGGTGTACTAGTTAACTTAGGAGCGCATGGCCAACGTGAAGGTTTAGGTGCGCATTGGGAAATGTGGATGTTTGCCCAAGGTGGCATGACCCCACTTGAAGCAATTAGAGCCTCTACACTCGATCCAGCTAAGTACTTAGGGCTAGATAAAAACGTCGGATCGCTAGAAGTAGGTAAACTTGCTGATTTAATGGTAATTGATGGCGATCCGCTAAGTAATATCCGCGACTCAGACAAAATTGACTACACCATGATCAACGGCCGCTTATTTAATGCCGCAACTATGATTGAAGTGGGTAAAAAACAGCGTAAACCACTTTATTTTGAAAACAACAAATAACATTTAAAGTTAGAGTTTAAATAACGTTAACGCATTTAAAAGCGGCTAACTTAGTGTTAAGTTAGCCGCTTTTTTTAGGCATAAAAAAACCGCTTAACGCGGTTTATTTTAAAATCACATTAGGATGTTAAACAACACCGCGCGGTAAACGGCAATCGTGCTCTTTACGCGCTAATTCTACAATCCAAAACTCTTCAGCTGTATAACCGTCTTCATTTTCGGTAACAACAGTAAATGGTGCTTTTTTCTGTGCTTTAGCAGGCGCAGCCACTTTAGTTTTTTTCGTTTTAGCAGTTTTGCCAGAAGTTAACTTTTTAGTTAACTCTGCTACATCAGCTAGGCGTAAATTTTTGCCGCCATCGATGCTGTACCAGCCTGGTTTTGTAGTGATTTCAGGTTTTTTACCGTTGGCAGCTTCATACGCTGATTCAAAGGCAGATAACACTGCTGTTTTGTCTAGTTTGCTCATTAGAGACCCTATACGTTGTTAACACAGATAAAGAAGTCCTATTTATACCTATTTTAAAAGTGTTTTTCAATTTTTTGCGATTTTCCTTCCATTTTAGCTCATAAACAGCCAAAATTTGCACAAAATTCAGTGTTAAGTAAGGTAGCTTGTATGCAACGTCGAGAATTTAACCAGCTGTTAAATGACATTTTAAAACCCCACACAATTAATGATTTTTGCCCAAATGGCCTACAAATTGAAGGCAAAAATGAAATTAAAACCATAATTACTGGTGTTACTGCAAGCCAAGCACTGATTGATGCTGCAATAGAAAAAAATGCTGATGCAATATTAGTGCACCATGGTTATTTTTGGAAAGGCGAATCGCAACCAATTACAGGTATGAAAAAACGCCGCATTGGTGCGTTATTAGCAAATGACATTAACTTATTTGCTTATCATTTACCGCTCGATATACATCCGGTACTTGGTAATAACGCACAATTAGCACTGTTGCTAGATATTGAAATTGAAGCGGGTTTAGAGCCTGTTGCAAACAGCGTAGCAATGAAAGGGCGTTTAAAAACACCGTTAACGGGTGAAGAGTTTGCCAATAAAATAGCTCAAGTGTTAAACAGATCACCACTGAGCAGTTTAGTACGAACCGATAAAATAGAGACAATTGGGTTATGCACCGGTGGCGGGCAAGGTTACATTGACCTAGCTGCAGAGCAAGGCCTTGACGCCTACTTAACTGGCGAAGCCTCGGAGCAAACTATTCATAGCTCGCGCGAGCAAAATATTGATTTTTTTGCCGCAGGGCACCACGCCACAGAGCGCTACGGCATTAAAGCATTAGGTGAGCTACTCGCTCAAGAGCATGGTTTTGACGTCACATTTATTGACATAGATAACCCAGTATAAATAGTTAAAAATGCAATAAATATAAAATCATCATTAGCTCTCATGGCTTTGGTAAACAATACAAAAAACCATATTAATACATGTGTTAGTGAAGGTTGCGGCTGGGTGGTTTTTACTAAATACAAAGTGACAGGTAAAGCTTAAGCTATAAATCTTAAGCTACTAACCTATGAGGCTATTTTATATTTATGAGCTGCTTTAGATTTAAGTCGTGATCGCGTTTTTGAGGAATGCTTGAAGCCGTTTTTCTATAACTAGAAACTTCAGAGCCTCGAATATAAGTAATGAGAGGAGTCACTTTTGAGCGAAATGAAAATATTTGGTCTTTTTTTAATTACGGCTTTGGCAGAAATTATTGGCTGTTATTTACCATACCTTTGGTTGCGTGAGGGGAAATCGGTTTGGTTACTGGTTCCTGCAGCCCTCAGCCTGGCTATATTTGCTTGGTTATTGTCGTTGCATCCAGCCGCTGCAGGTAGGGTTTATGCTGCTTATGGTGGCGTGTATATTTTCATGGCTATTTTGTGGTTGTGGGCTGTTGATGGTATTCGTCCAACTACATGGGATCTTGTGGGGTCTGGTGTAGCACTTGTAGGTATGGCTATAATAATGTTTGCTCCACGTAGCGTATAACAATAGTATCAGAGGTGGTAGTTTCCATCACGGAAAATAAAAAACACCTATTTTAAGGTTTGTAATTGCAGCGTAGTTAGTAAAGCTGCACATATCCGGAAATTACCATGTCTAAATCAGTTCAACCGCACATTAAAATGTAGCTCTAATCGTTAAAAACTACGATGATGCTATCGCGTTGTATACTAAAAAACTTCAATTTACATTCCTCGAAGATACTGATTTAGGTGGCGGGAAGGGCTGAGTTTAGGTTTATCTTCCCTATTCTAATGGTACGAATTTACTAGGAGCACAAACGAGCAGACACAAGCTGTTGGTAACCAAACCGGTGGACGTGTTTTCTTACTTTTACAGATCAACGATTTCTGGTGAGACTATGAGCTAATGAAAGCAAATGATGTTGTATTTAATGAAGAGCCATGAGTTGAAGAGTATGGCACAGTAGTGTTTTTTCAAGACCTATATAGTAATAAATGGGATTTACTGCAACTCAACAGCACAACCAAATAGTATGCACTTAACAATAGACTATAGGAACAACATCTGTTTTCACCACATACTTAATCTGGCAGCATCTAAGCCAATAAATTTAAAAAATTAAGAACCGATAAAAATTATGAGCACTGAAAATATTTCTCAAAAAACCGCTAGCTTATTCCCATGGCTGATTATGATCTTGATGTCGTCAGTGACCTTTGTAGGGATATTATCGGAGCTGATGCCCTCAGGTGTTATGCCTTTAATGATGGCCGATCTCAATATTAGTGAGATGCAAACAGGTAATTTGGTGGGCTACTACGCCATTGCTTCAGCGATATTTGCAATTCCGCTCATATCAATGACGATGCAATTTAATCGCAAGCACTTACTGCTGATTTTGTTGAGTGGCTTTGCCGTTTCAAACATTGTGGTTGGGCTGATTGATAATTATAACGTTATTATTTTTCTTAGAATTATCGGAGGCATTTGTGCAGGTGTGATGTGGCCAATGATTGCAGCTTACGGTATGCGACTGGTAGATGAGGAACATCATGGCAAGTCTATTGCGGTTATTATGGCAGGCACCACGCTGGGAATTAGTCTTGGTATGCCCATAATGACCACTATTGGCAATGAATATGGTTGGCGAAGTGAGTTTATTGGCTTTGGGCTGGTTATTATTGCTATTGCCATTATTAGCTTTTTTGCTTTGCCTTCTGCGCCCGGTGAAAAGCTGAGCAAAAGCTCCTCACCTTTTGCGGTATTAACAAATCCAGCTGTACTAGTTATTCTTGTGCTTACCTTGCTTGGTGTAACCGCACATTATGGTGCCTATGTTTACATTACAAGCCTGGTTGAGGAAATTGGTTTAGCTGGTGGGATTGAAAGTGCTTTATTGTTTTTTGGTATAGGTTCGATGATTTCTGTTTTTTTAGCTATAAAACTTATCGATAAATACCTGCGGCTATTAACAATAACCATGTTTGCATTACTTATTGTTTCTATGCTCACATTACTAATGTTTGGCAAAGTAAAAGGTGTAGGGCATTTTGCTTTTTTTATCTGGGGTCTTTCATTTGGTCCCTTAGTCACTTTAATGCAGGCCGCCGTTAGCAGGCAGGTAAAAAATGCTAAAGATGTTGCTACTTCAGTTCAGTCCTCGGTATTTAATTTATCCGTTATGATCGCATCTTCTGTTGCTGGGCTGCTGCTGGGGATTTATTCACCTATGAGCTTGGTGTACTTTGCCGTTGCTTTATCTATTCCGGGTATTATTATCTCATTTTTTGCGAAAAAAACTTTAAGTAAAGTGTTTTAGAAAAACTTATTGATACTAAGAAAATAAAATCTATACAGTTAAAGTGAAGTGGCCAATTGAAAGGTAGTGTAGCTAATATTACTCCCTCTAGTGCCGGATGATGATGGTTATAGTTATAGCTTGTTCATGTAGTAAAATGGCCTAAAGTGAGCTCCCTATGTATCTGCTTTAGCATTTGGAATTTGACTCTAAGCGCGATGGAAAGTCACTGCTTGTTGCTTAACAAAGTAATCAAAGCTGTCTTTGGTAAGTGCACTAACACGTGTAACTTTGTGGGATGTTATGTGGCGCATTGGCAAAATGTACGACACACGTTATTGGCAAAAGAGTTATAAATTAATAAAACCGGACACTTATTTAAGAAATCCGGTTTAATACACTTTTTGTAATTTACTGCGTTGAACTTACGTTAAAGTGCTTCTGGGTCTATCCAACGGCGCATGCTGATCCACGCTTTACCCACTACCTCATGGCTGTATTGTGTTACTACATGCAAAGCTTGGGCATTTGGTACGAGTTGTTTGTGCCAAGGTAATACAGCAAAGTTATGATAGTCAGTTGCCGCTGTTATTACCTCAACACCTTGGGCGTTAAATAAATCTTTTGCGCGCGGCATATGTAAAACTGAAGTAACCAATGCCACTTTGTAGTCAACTAATGTGGGGGCTAATAATCTTGCTTCGGCTGGGGTATCCATAGCCGCTGGATTTTGCACTAAGCGATTTTTATTAATGCCTAAATTTATTGCTGTGTTATACATTAAGCTACTATTAGTGACTTTTTGGTATCCGCCGCCCGATACAATAAGTTGTGCATTTGGGTAGAGTTTGGCTAGCTTTATGCCTTCGACTAAACGAGTAAGTGCGCAGTTGCCAAGTTGGTTATTAGCACTTAAAGCCGTGTTGGGGTTAATGTCGCAACCGAGTACGACTATTTTGTCAATTTTTGGCTGTTTTAATGAATTAAATGCCAGTGCGGGTGACTCGTTATTTTTTATAATTAGGTTAGCAACCAGCGGTGTGCTGACTAAAAGCAGCGCCGTTAAGCTTATAAAAGATAAAAATAAAGCAGATCTTTTACCTCTAAATGCCAAAAGTAGCATAATAAGGGCAAATAGACCCAATAAAGGCAGTGGCATTAATAAACCACCCAATAATTTTTTAATGGCAAACATAATGAGTAATATAAAAAGCTAAGTTAGCTTTATATTACTCATGTGTAAGATGTTTATCGACCGTTATTTAACTTACAGGTATTTAAAAAGTGACGATAAACAGGGTTGTCTTTCATTTCTTTTTTCATCGCTAAATACATAGGGCGAGTTAAGCCTAATGCTCCTAGCGGAATTGACTTAATTAATCCTTGGCTTTCGTAAGGTGTAACCAGCCAGTCGGGTAATGCAGCCACGCCCATGCCCGCACTAACGAGTTGAAAAATAAGTAATCCCTGGTCAACTGTTTTAAGTGTGCCATCAAAACGGGCATTTTGAATAAAGTGTTTAAAAATATCTTGGCGTTCGCGCGGAATAGGGTAGGAAATAATAGTTTCGTTTTTTAAATCAAGCGCAGTTACATAGGCTTTTTTAGCAAGATCATGGTCGGGGGCAACAATGAGCTTTAATTTAAAGTCGAATAAATGGGCGTATTCTAGCTGGTCGGGTTCGCGTATATCTGAGGTGAGCACTAGGTCAAGTTCATCACTTAATAAATCAGGGATGGCGTCGTAGCTAAAACCGCGTTCGTAATCAATTTTTATATCGGGCCAAAAATTATTAAATTCTTTAATTGTTGGCAATAACCAATGAAAGCACGCATGGCACTCAACACTTAAGCGCATTTGTGAAATAGGCTGGTTTAAACTTTCTTTTAAGCGGCACTTGGTTGCTTCTACTTTTGGTAATATTTCGTGGGCTAATTCAAGTAATAGCATACCTTGGGGGGTAAATCGTACTGGTTGGGTTTTTCTCTCGAACAATTGGCAGTCTAATTTGTTCTCTAAATCTTTGATTTGATGTGATAAAGCCGATTGTGTTAAAAATAACTCACGTGCGGTATTAACCAAAGATCCCGTTTCTTTTAAGGTAGCAATGGTTTTTAAGTGTTTAAGACCAATCATCTTTAAAAATTCTCATGAAAAAGGTGAGTTTAACTCAGAGTAAGCACATATTACGCTTTTACAAAAAACGTTTCAACGTCTAGAAGGCTGTTAATTGTGTTTTATTAGTAACCTCTATGCTTAACATTAAGTTTTTTAATCATGAAAGTCATTTTAAAATAGATTTGATGGATTTTGCATGAGTTTAGCTCATGTTGGGTTTTGGTGTGATTACTAAAAATATTGTAGGCGAGCATGGATTTATTACAAAGGTTTGAAATGTTGATTACCCGAATGACACTGACCAAGTGTATTAGGATATTAATACAGCTAAGATGCCCAGTATTGCATGGATAAAAAGCAATTATTCACAAAGCAGCTAAAGCACCGGTTGCGCGTTTGTGGATAAATCCAGATTGTGGTTTAAAACCAGATCATGGGACAAGCACTTACCAACATGGTTAAAACAACCAAAGAGCTGCGTGAAGAGTTAAAGGTTAGATCTACACCTTAAAAATGTAGCTTACGTATATTACTTATATAAAAATAATCGTAAAAATAAGCCAGCAATAATTAGCTGGCTTTTTTATTATAGTGGGGCGTTGATTAGTAAAATAGCTTCTTGGGCTGTTACCGGTTTTGATTTTAAATAGCCTTGCCCGTAATTGCACTGCGTAGTTTGTAAAATAGCGAGTTGCTCAGCAGTTTCAATCCCCTCAGCAACCACTGCAAGATTAAGTGATATTGCTAGCGACAAAATAGCATCAACGAGTGGGTTGGCTGAGTCATGTAAGTGATCAATAAAGCTCTTATCTATTTTTAAAATATGAATAGGTAGCTGATGTAAGTAACCAAGCGCTGAGTAACCTGTACCAAAGTCATCAAGGCAAAGCTTTACTTTTAATGGCGATAAGCCTTCAATTATTTGCGTAGCTAAGTCTAAATTTTCGATTAACCCCGATTCAGTAATTTCTAAACACAAAGATCCCAGCGGGAGCTGATATTTATTATAAATAGCGTGAATTTGTGCCACAAAATCTAAACTGGCAAAGTGACGAGACGATACATTAACGGTGACTTTTAAAAACCGGTGTCCTTGTTGATGCCAAGTGCTAATTTGTTGTGCGGCTAAATCTAATAAATGTAAGTCTAAATTAATTATTTGCCCGGTTTTTTCAGCAATTGGGATAAAGTCATTTGGCGGTACAAACCCTTTACTGGGATGATGCCAACGAACAAGTGCTTCAAAACCGATTACTTCACATGTTGCAATGGTAAATATAGGCTGAAAATACAGCTCAAACTCATTGTGCTCTATACCGTGTTGTAAGTCGTTTTCAATATCGGCATGTGTTTTAAGCTTTTTGCGCATAATATTATTAAATAGCTTAACTTGTCCGCGTCCTGTCGATTTAGCTTCGTACATAGCTGCATCAGCTTGTTGCAATAAAATATAGGCTTTGTCGTTTTCGTTATCACTTAATGCTACGCCAATACTTGTAGATGCTTGTAATAGGTGGCCGTCAATATTAATTGGCTTTGAAAGGGCAAGTTGTATGCGTTTGAGCGCATCCGTTACCTGATTGCGGTGAGTGATGTTTTCCATAAAAATAGCAAACTCATCGCCACCTAAACGTGAAAATGTGTCGGTATTGCGCACCGTGCCTTTAATTAATTGGCATATTTTTATTAAAAAGTGATCACCAACTTCATGACCAAGTGAATCATTAATACTTTTAAAGCGATCAAAATCTAAATAGAGTAAGGCGTGGCTAGTGCCTTTTTTTGCTCTTGCAAGGCGTAAAATAGCATGCTTAATTCGCTCAATAAGTAATGAGCGATTAGCTAGACCAGTGAGGTCATCGTGCAGGGCGCGGTGCTCTAGTTCTTGGCGAGCTAATTGGCGATCAATCGCCATACTTATTTGTCGGCTAACATAGGTCAGCAGCGCATTATCGTGTTGACTGTAATGTAGTGCTTTATCGTAACTTTGCACTACTATAACACCGCTATGGCGATCGTTTACCCTAAATGGGACACCTAACCAAGATTCTGCGCGCCTACCCACCATTTTAAAATGCTGTTGTTCTACATGGTGTAAAAACTCACTATTAGTGAGCAGTAAAGATTGCTCCGTAACTAATAAATAATACGAGGCAGTGTCTTTTAATTGCTCTTTTGAAATTTTTTGATGGCTGTTGGTTTTAATGCCTTCTTCAACAATATAAACAATATCTAACACGTCAATTTGTTTATCGTATAGCGCTATAAAAAAGTTATCGGCAGGGAGTAAACTATTAATAATTAAATGCAGCGATTCAAAAAAAACGTCTAAATTTTTAGCTTTATAAGTTAAGTTTGCAATTTGCAGCAGGCTATTTTCTAACTTTTGGGCATTATTTAATTGTAAAACCGTTGTTTGTAAGCTGTTTACCGTATTAACTTGGTTTATTTTGGCACTTAATAAGTGAGCAACCGTAGTGAGTATTTCGAGGTGCGAGTTAGTAAAGTAATTTTTAATTGGGTGCTCACAATCTATTACCCCTAAAACATGATCTTTGTATATAAGTGGAACACATATTTCAGATTGAGCAGGGCGCTCATCAGCAATATAGCGGCTATCTTTGGTTACATCGCCAATCATGATTGCTTTAGCTGTGGTTGCTACATAGCCGGTGATACCTTCATCAAAGCGGATCACTTTTCTCTGTGCTTGATATTCTTTGCGCTCACTGGCAACGCCCATAGAAGCGGCTTGAATAAGCGTTAAATTGGCAGTATCAGCAAGATAAATAACACAATCAACAAAGCCAAGCCTATTAATCACTTGGGTAGTTACATATTCAAATAGCTCATCAAGCGTATCTAATTGCAGCAAGCTTGAAGAGAACTGATTAATTATACTCAGCTGATCGGTTTTAACTTCGAGCGCTGTAGTGATATCTACTTTGTTAGGCATAGCAAATAATGTAGTTCTTAGTTAAGTATAAATACGGGTACTAATTTAACATGGTATTAACTTTCCTACAAAACAAAATGATAATTGCTTTATGTAAACTGTAAAGTTTAATTGCAGCGCTACAAAGGTTGATTATTTATAATAAGATCTTTACTCGAAAACGTCCTATGCCTATGATCGGATAAATTTAGCTTAGGGACCAACTCATGACCGTTAAAAATACAGACTCTGCAGCAACACTCACTATTACCAGGCCAGATGATTGGCATGTACACTTACGTGATGGTGATCAATTAAAAGACACGGTTCGTGATATTAGCCGTTATATGGGTCGAGCAATTATTATGCCTAATTTAATGCCGCCAGCAACTTGTACAGATACGGCATTAGCATACAGAGAACGTATAATGGCTGCAGGCCCACAAGGCAATTTTGAGCCTTTAATGGTGCTATACCTTACAGATAAAACAACCCCAGATGAAATAATAAAAGCCAAAGCAACTGGCAAAATAGTTGCAGCAAAACTATATCCGGCAGGTGCAACAACAAATTCAGACTCAGGTGTTACCTCAATTAAAAATATTTACCCTGTTTTAGCTGCAATGCAAGACGTAGGCATGCTGCTTTTAATACACGGTGAGGTGACAGATTCGTCTATTGATATTTTTGACCGTGAAAAAATATTTATCGAAACGATTTTAGGTGATGTAGTAACTGACTTTCCTGAGCTAAAAATAGTACTTGAGCATATTACAACCAAAGATGCGGTAGAGTTTGTAACTAATGCGCCGGATAATGTTGCAGCAACAATTACTGCTCATCACTTACTGTACAATCGCAACCATATGCTGGCAGGGGGCATTCGCCCACATTATTACTGTTTACCTATTTTAAAACGTAATATTCACCAACATGCTTTAATGGCTGCTGCAGTAAGTGGTAATAAAAAATTCTTTTTAGGTACTGACTCAGCGCCTCATTATAAAGATAAAAAAGAAGCTGCGTGTGGTTGTGCAGGAGCTTATACCGCACATGCTGCTATTGAGTTATACGCAGAGGCATTTGAAGGCGCTGGTAAACTAGACAAACTGGAAGGCTTTGCAAGCTTTTTTGGACCAGACTTTTATGGCCTTGCACGTAATAAAGATACCATTACTTTAGAAAGAAGCCCGTGGCAAGTGCCTGCAAGTTATACGCTTGGCGACTCACAAGTAGTACCTATAAAGGCAGAGGATACAATTGACTGGCAAGTTAAGTAGCCTGGTTGCTCACAATACCTAAAATTTTTAAAGCCGTTTAGCTTAGCTAAGCGGCTTTTTCATTTTTTAAACGGAGTTTAAAGTTTAGGTAGAATCAGCTGGTAATTTTAGAAAAGCGCTTTAGATTTATTGTTAGATGATTATAGAAAATACTAAAGCGTTTAATAGTATCGCCAGCAAGGTGACAATTACAGGATAAAATCTATATTTATTTGCTTTTAAATTAACCGTTTAAGAAAAAAAATCAGAAACAACGCATTATTGATAAATATTTTCTAATTAATAGAGCGAAATAAAATTTAATGTGCTAATCTTAACTTGCTTTGAGTTTTTGCCTAATGAATTTACGGATGTTGTGCTGCGTTTAAGGTTACCGGTTTGGTTATTACTTCTTCCTGTACTGTACCTCCATATTTTTGAGCATTGATTCAAGGAGGATATTGCCATAATAATATGGCTGAATTTTAATTATTGACTTACAGGAAAATTTAGTATGTCGGTTACTGGTAAAGTAAAGTTTTTCAACGAAGCTAAAGGCTTTGGTTTCATTGAACAAGAAAATGGTCCTGACGTGTTTGTACATTTCAGCGCAATCACTGGTTCTGGTTTTCGCACTCTTAGCGAAGGTCAAGCAGTGACATTCAGCATCAAGCAAGGTCAAAAAGGCCCTGAAGCTGAGAACGTAGAAGCAGCATAATTTATTATGTGAACCTTCGTTCAACGTGGTGAAACAGGCTACTGTTTCACCATAATTTTCTTTTTAAATAATTCACATTCCCGCAAATAAAATCCAAATATTTATCTCCAAATATTAACTTCCAAATATTTTAATTATCACTTATCAGCTTAAACACTCTGTTGTTATGCGTCATTTTAATAATTACAATTTTTAAAAATTCCATTACTCAATAAATAAAATCATTCTTTATGTATTTGCTATTTATAGTTTAAATAACCACAAACACAGCAAATCATGGATTATAAAGTTTAATGGTAATATTATTAAAAAAGATTAAATAGCTTCTTCACTGTGTTGAAAGTAACTTAAAAAGAGTAACTAATTTTTGTTTGTGCGTAGTTAATTTAAATCCCCCTTCGTTATTTACTCCCACTGAATTTAAAGCAGTTTTAATAAAAGGTCGTCAAAGTTATTAAAAGTAACTTGTGTACGCATGTAAGTTGCGTATGTAAGTGCTGCGAGCGAACAAAGGCGCTACAACAGGATATTACAAACTACCAGCCTCATAGTTTAAGGGGGAAGCACTCCTTAGCTTTAATGCTGTGTTAATCAATCCACATCACTTTAAATTAATAAAAAATGATCAGACTATAGAATTAAATCATCACTAGCTGCGTTAAAAGTAATTTTTAGTCACCACACGAGCGTACTAAGTGAAAGTGATGGCAAAGTAATGATTCAGAACAACGAAATATAAAGCCTTGATTAAGAACAAGAGGCTTGCTCGTCATTAAAATAACCCTTTAAATTAAGCATATTAATATTATTGCCTTAGGGGATGTAGTAATTATCAACTACTCTAAAATAAGCCTGCAGATACCGCTTTAGTAGCAAACATTAAAAATAAACATTGTGCTAATAGGGTGGTAATGATTGATATTATTTTTGCATTTTAAAAAATGGATAAGCCATATTTATTGTTTGAATTCTACCTTTATGATTAGTTTTTTATAATGTAATACACAATAGTTATTATGAAGAGGGTTGTAGATTATCTATGGTACAAATGAGTTTTCGTCTATAAAACGCTCAAAATTTGTTAAAGATAAAATAATAGAAGGTTATTTATATTTTTTTTTTAGTCTCTAAATAGTTAATATCAAATGTTATAATAATGTTTATTTTTAAGTTGTTAATTATGAATGTTGTTATTACAAAAGGGTTTCATGAAAGTATTTGCGGTAAAGTGGTTGCAATAATGTTAATGTTATCGGGTTGGTATATTAAATAACTAGTTCATATGCATATTTATTTATAGGTAATGCTAAACATCAAGTTGACATGACTTACTGCATTTAGCATTATTGAAAGGTTGATATCTATTAAAAGATATCAGGGTTGTCTTCCTCTTGTAGGTTGATAATTAAATTATAAAAGTAACATTACTTAATTGGTTGGGAACTATGTCTGTTAAAATCAGAAAGAGTCTTGTAGCAACTGCGTTGGTTGGCGCATTTGCATTTGCAAGCAGCAATGTGATTGCAGATCCTTTGAATGACGTGCAACAAGCAGGTCAGCAAATTCAAAAGGCTGCAGTTAAGTCTCAAACTAAAATTGACAATGTATATGGTCAAACTCAAGAGCTAATAGCTGAGTACCGTAGCATCGTTGATGAGACTGAACTTATGAAAGTGTACAACGATCACGTAGCACGTTTGGTTGATGACCAAAACGCGTCTATTGAATCGTTTGACCGTCAAATAGCAACTATTGATAACACTAAACAAAACGTTGTGCCTCTGATGTATCGCATGATCGATACGCTTGAGCAATTCATCAAAGCGGACGTTCCATTTAATCTTGAAACGCGCTTAGGTCGTGTTGAAAGATTACGTGAAATCATGTCTTCTTCTTCTGTAACAACGTCTGAGAAATTCCGTCAAGTACTTGAAGCTTACACAGTAGAAACATCATACAGCTCAGCTGTAAATGCTTCACAAGGTACGCTTGATGTTGATGGCCGTAGCATTAACGTTGATATCGGTCGTTTAGGTCGTATTACTTATGTTGCACAGTCATTTGACTTAAAACATGCTTGGGTTTGGGATAACAACACTAAACAGTGGAAAGAATTAGGTGAAGAATACCTAAAACCTGTTAAAGAAGTGATCCGTATGGCACGTAAGCAAGCGACACTAGAACTTGTTAAACTACCAATTTTTGGCGCGGAGTAATCAATAATGAAGAAACTATTTAAAGGTTTTGCTGTTGCAGCAGTACTAACTGTTTCTGCAGGTACCGCGCTTAATGCACACGCAAATACGAATGCATTAGATAAAATTCTTGAGCAAGTAAAGCAAGAGCGTATCTCTGAAGGTAAAATCAATAAGCAACGTGAGCAAGAGTTCTTATCAGAACGTGCTGACAAGCAATCATTACTTAATAAAGCGAAAAGCCAATTAGTTGCTGAAAAGTCACGTGGCGATCGTTTAACTAAAGAGTATGCACAAAACGAAAACACGCTAGCTGAGAAAGAGCAAGCACTACAAAATGCTCAAGGTACACTTGGTGAAATGTTTGGTGTTGTACGTCGTGCAGCTCAAGATGCTATCGGTTCTATCGAAGCGTCATTAGTAAGTGCTGAAAAGCCAGGTCGTGCTGAAGTATTACGTTCATTAGCTGCGGCTAAAGAGCTTCCTACAGTTCGTGAGTTAGAAGAGCTTTGGATTTCACTTCAAACTGAAATGACAGAGTCTGCTAAAGTTTCTACTTTTGAAACTGAAGTTGCTGGTCTTGACGGTAACCCGTCAATGAAAAAAGTAACACGTATTGGTAACTTTAACTTAGTTACAGACGACGGTTACTTAATTTATTCACCAGAAACAAAGTCGATTCAACCACTTGGTAAGCAGCCTGATAGCTACATTTTAGACGGTATTGCAGACCTTGAAAAAACATCACCTGACAACTATGCTGGTGTATATGTGGATCCAACACGTGGCGCGATTTTGCGTATTAACACTCAAAAAGCAACACTTATGGAATACTTCCATCAAGGTGGCGTAGTAGGTTACATAATTACTGCGTTGTTAGCTTTAGGTATGTTAATTACTCTAATTCGTTTTGTTGACCTTACGCTTACTACAAGCAAAATTAAGAGCCAACTTAAAAATGTTGCTACACCGAATACAAATAACCCATTGGGTCGTATTCTTAAAGTGTACCATGACAACAAGAATCAAGATGTTGAAAACCTTGAGCTTAAACTTGATGAAGCGATTCTTCGTGAAACGCCACGCATCGAAGCTGGTATCAACATTATCAAGATCCTTGCTGCAATCGCACCATTACTTGGTCTACTAGGTACAGTAATCGGTATGATATTAACGTTCCAAACAATCACATTGTTCGGTACGGGCGATCCGAAGATCATGGCTGGTAATATCTCTCTAGCACTTGTAACTACAGCGCTAGGTCTAATTGCTGCACTACCACTAATTCTACTTCACGCACTTGTAGCTGGTCGTAGTAAGTCGGTATTACACATCCTAGATGAGCAAAGCGCAGGTATCGTTGCGACTCACGCGGAGAAGGAGAAAGCCTAATGCTAGTCCTGATGGAGATATGGGAATCTATCAGGGATTTTGTTGGCACAGGCGGCCAGGTTTTATACGTGGTCGCGATAGCACTCTTTCTGATGTGGGTTTTAATGATTGAGCGCTATTGGTTCTTACTTGCAGAGTTTCCGCGTTTATCGCAAGAAATTATTGCAAAGTGGGATGCCCGCCAAGACACTACGTCTTGGTACGCACACAGAATCCGTGAAGCATGGATTTCTGAAGCGTCTGAAAAATTAGATCAGCGTATGTTGTTGATTAAAACATTAGTAGCTGTTTGTCCTTTAATAGGTTTGTTAGGTACTGTTACGGGTATGATTTCGGTTTTCGAAACCATGGCTAGTCAAGGTACTGGTAATGCACGATTAATGGCATCAGGTATTTCAATGGCAACAATCCCAACAATGGCTGGAATGGTTGCGGCACTATCTGGAGTGTTTTTTAGCTCACGTCTTGAGACAAAAGCTAAAATGGTGAAAGCCAAACTTGTAGATAACATGCCTCATCACTAGAGAGAGAATTAAATATGGCACGTAAACAACGTTTTCGTGAAGAAGAAGAAGCAGCGGTCGATATGACGCCGATGCTTGACATCGTATTTATCATGCTTATTTTCTTTATCGTAACTACATCGTTCGTTAAAGAGGCTGGTATCGAGGTCAATAAACCAAAAGCTGCCCAAGCTACTAAGCAAAAAAATGCTAACATTTTTATTGCTATACGTAGTAACGGCGAAATCTGGGTTGATAAACAACAAATTGATGTTGAACGTATTTCAGCAAAAATTGAAAGTTTATTAGCAGAGCAACCTACCGAAGTTGTGATTATACAAGCTGATAAAGAAGCTAAGCACGGCACGGTAGTTAAAGTGATGGACCAGATTAAAGCGACGGGTGATAACCTAAGAATTTCAATCGCTGGAGATCAGTAATGATTCGTTTTCTGTTTTCACTGATTGCAGGTGGGGCAGTTACTTTCGGCTTGTTCTACTTCATGGCATTCCTCATCTCTGGTGGGGCTGACCGTAATACTGAACAAAAAGAGCAGATCATAGTCGAAATAATGACGAATCCGCCTGAATCTAAGGTGCAGGAAAGAAGGCGTGTTCCGCCTCCTCCTCCTCCACCGCCTAAGCAGCCGCCTAAACCGCAGCCGCCACAGCCGGAAAATAACAACCCTAATCCTGGTGGATTGTCATTTAATATGCCAAGCATCGATGTGGGAAGCACGGCAGGTGGACTAAGTGGTCCGGGTGCATTTGGACGAGATGGTGATGCGACACCTATCGTTCGAATTGAACCAAAATATCCAACGCAAGCAGCACGTGATGGTAGAGAAGGTTGGGTTCAACTTTCGTTCACTATCGATGAGTTAGGTGGCGTGGTTGACGTTGATGTAATTGACGCTGACCCGAAACGTGTCTTTGACCGTGAAGCTAAACGTGCATTGCGCAAGTGGAAGTACCGTCCTAAAATTATTGACGGTAAACCACAAAGACAAGTTGGTTTACAAGTTCAATTAGACTTTAAACTTAACCAAGGCAACTAAGGAGGCGAGTAATGAGAAATTTATCTAAAGTAACTGCTCTTGCAATTCTTATGTCTGTGTCGGGTGCAGCTTTGACTGCACCTGTTTTAGCGGCGCCAAATTACGCAAAAATTGAAGAGCGTAAAAAAGCAAAAACTAAAATCATGGGCGAGCGTACTGGTAAAAAGGTAATTAAAGCGTTTGACTTGTATAATGAAGATGATGTTGATGGTGCACTTGCTTTACTTAAAGAGTTAGATCCGTCTAACGATTTTGACAAAGCAACTGTAAATCGTTACTTAGGTAGTATGTATGCTCAAAAAGAGCAATACAAAACAGCCATTAAGTATATGAAAGCAGCGATTGCACCAGATGTATTAAACTTTGCCGATCAAGCACAGGGTTTAAAAACCTTAGGTGATATGTATGCAGGTACTGAGCAATATAGTGCTGCAAAAAAAGCCTACGCTGATTGGATGGACTTTACAGGTGAAGAAGATCCGAAAGTTTATACTCGTATTGCGCAAGCAAGTTACGAACTTAAACAGTTTAAGGATGTTATAGAACCTGCAGATAAAGCGATTAAGCTTGAAAAAGAGCCAACAAAAGCTCCTTATCAACTTAAGCTAGCTTCATATTTTGAACAAAAGCAGTATCAAAATATGGTTCAAGTTGCAGAAGAAATCGTTCGTGTATGGCCAGATGATAAAAAATCTTGGGTAGGCTTAGGTAAGTATTACTTACAAACTGAAGACTACAAAAAAGGCCTAGCAACTATGGAAGTTGCATACAAAAACGGTTACTTTGAGAACGAAGTTGAATACAAAGTACTAGCTAACTTTTATTCTTTAAACGAAATACCTTATAAAGCAGCATTAACGCTTGAAAAAGGTGTTAAAGAAGAAAAAGTACAACGCACTAAGCAAAATATCAGTGCAATTGCTAGTAACTACCATCGTTCAAAAGATATTGAAAAAGCCGCTAAGTATTACGAAGAAGCTGCAAAATTTGATAACGATGCTGAGCTTTATCGCAAAGCCGGTTCGTTACTTTTACAATCTGAAAACTTTAGCGCTGCAGTTGTTCGTTTGAACAAAGCACTAGAGTTAGGCTCTGATAAAAAGGGCACTATTTATTCAGATTTAGCTGAAGCGTACTACTACCAAGCTAAGTATAAGCAAGCACATGCTGCAATTACTAAAGCTATGGATGACCCTCGCACGCGTAAGTTTGCAAAAGGTTGGGCTACATATATTAAAGATAAAGCCGCTCGCAACGGTGTTAAAATTTAATTTTTAATGTATATTAGCAATTTTTAAAAAGCCCCATTGGGGCTTTTTTTATTGGGATGAACATGAACAAAACGCTTATTTTTTCATTTTTACTTTGTCTATTTTTGGCCTCTTGCTCTAAGCAACCACAGCAGTACACATCGTTTGATGAAGCGCAGCACGCATTAAAATCGCTTAACTTAGCTTTATATCAGCCAAAAAATAGTAAATACGCAGGGCTGCGTGGTGAGCAATTGCCTTTTACAGATGCGTATTTAAAAAAACGCCACGCTATTTATCAAAGCTTAATGCAAATGCAACTAACCAAGCAGCAAACTGAGCAGGTTAACTATCTTGTTATTGCAGAGCGTTTTCCTGAGCGTTACTTTGCCTGGCCAGCACATACAAATGTTTTAGTTAATTTACTTAACTTAGCAAGTTCAGAGAGTGACTATCAAAATATAAGTAATTGGCTTGAATTTGTGCAGCGACAACTAGAAAGTGCGCAATTAAGCAATTTAAAGTTGAATAAAATTGAACACAATTTAATAAAAAATTATGTGCTTAGTGCACTAAGCGATAAAAACATACCCAATAGCTTATTAGCTCAACTTAATATTTTAAAAGATTATTTAGTGCAATATAGCCCCAGAGGAAGTGTCGGGCTATATGGTTTAGCTAATGGCAGTGAGTGGTATCAAAGTAAGCTAAACTATTTTAGTGGTACAGTGCACTCTCCGCTAGAGTGGCTTACTATTATAAATGAGCAGTTAAAAGAGGAAAGTACACAACCAGCCAATCAGGAGGTTAGCCAAATTTATCCACAGTCATTTTTGGTGCAATTTACTAATGGGGATAAAGAGGTACCAGGTTTAGATTGGTTGTCGGGGTTTAGAAACTTACCCGCTATAGCTGAAAACAAATCACTTTTAGCGCAGCAAAAAACGCTAATGTTAGCAATGATGGAAACTGATGTTGGATTGCATATTCATGCGTGGACCTTGCCACAGGCAAAGGTTAACTTAATAAAGCGTTTAAACATTAGCGAAATAGATGCAACAAGATTAGTTAAAAATATAGTGCTTTACCCTGGGCAGGCATTTAGCTTTGCTCAGCAATTACTTTAACTGCTCCAGCGACTTAACGTTGCTCAATGTGCGCTTTATTTAGCGCACTGTTCACAACGTTGTGTAGCTGGATCTAATTCGAGTAATGCTGTGGTTATAGGCTCTTCACAATCACAGCAATAACCGTACTGACCTATCTCAATTTGACTCACAGCAGCCTCTAAAGTGGTCATTCGTTGAATATATTCACCGTATTCGGGACCTAGTTTTTGCGCCGCCAAATCGAGCCACTCTGCATTGACTGTTTGCGTTAATAAAGATAATAAATGCTGATGAGATAGATGCGCTGATTGAGAAAGTAAGTTTAATATAGTTAATTTTACTTCCTCTATTTCATTAATTAACCTTTGCTGATGTTGCATCGTGTATAACCCCTTTATAATTAGCATTGAGCAATAGGGGTATTATCTAGGTAGATTTACTTACGCGTTATGATTTGCATCAAACTGTGGCGCTTTGGCATACTTACTTAGTACCTCTGCGACATCTTCTTTGGCCTTTAACCGGCGGATCTCGTCAAATAATGTTATTGCCTGTGGGTACTGACGCTTTAAGTAGCCTAACCACTGCTTAGTACGCGATGCAAAGTACTTTTCATCTTTAGCCGGGTCGTGATGAATAGCAGAATTTATTAAATGATAAAGAATATGCTCCCACTCGAGCCCTACATAATGTTCATTATTTATATTCGCTTTAATCTTTTTTGCTAAATCGGGATGAGATAACGCACCACGACCAAGCATTAAGTCGGTACAACCACTGCGTTTTTGGCACAACATAGCATCAGCTACTTGCCATATTTCGCCATTGGCCACAACCGCAATATCTTTATCTTTAATTAAAGGTGGGATCTTTTCCCAATAAGCAGGTGGGTTATAGCCATCACGTTTAGTGCGAGCATGAATTGCAATACTACTTGCACCAGCGCTGACAACAGCATCTACTATTTCTTGGCTGTTACTGTCATCATCAAAACCAAGACGAATTTTTGCACTCACTTGATGCTTGCTATCAACGGCGTCTCTTACCGCTTTAATTATTTCATACATGTGCTCGGGATCTTTAAGCAGTACAGCTCCGCCTTTACTTTTATTAACAGTTTTTGCAGGGCAGCCAAAATTTAGGTCTATGCCATGGGAGCCCAAACTAATTGCTTTAACTGCATTTTCTGCAAGCGCACCTGCAACTTGACCTAATAACTGAATGCGTACCGGTGTACCAGCACTAGTGAGGCCATTATTGCTAAGTTCAGGACAGTAACGATAAAAAACTTTATCAGGTAAGCAAGCATCAACAACACGCACAAACTCAGTCACACATAAGTCAAAACCACCTATATTGGTAAGAAGTTGGCGCATTTTGAAGTCAACAACACCTTCCATCGGTGCTAAAACAAGTTTCATAGAAAGATTAATTATGGCTAAATAAAGGGATGTGTAGTGTAACCGTTAATCATAAATTGATAAATCCGTAATTACCGCGCATAGTTACTTTAGCCAAAAAGTTTACAATTAATTAAACTAAAATGAAATTTTTTATTTTTATACAGGTCTACTTAAATACATACTCGTATTTTCCAATTCTTTGGTTATACAATCTTATTAAAAAGAGAGTCATATAATGAATACAATCAAAAAAAGTTCAATCGCGTTAACACTAGGTGCAGTTGTTGTTGGCTCTGCAAGCTTTGTATCTGTGGATGTGCAAGCCAATCCTTTTGAGTTTCAACAAATGGTTACCGGCTATCAAATAGATGCTACCGAAGGTAAGTGTGGCGGCGAAGCAAAAGCTAAAAAAGAAGGCAAATGTGGCGAAGCTAAATGCGGCGCAGA